>JAGLUH010000445.1 GCA_023134875.1 Candidatus Zixiibacteriota bacterium | reverse complement strand
CCGATCTCGCGCTGGATCACCTTCGGCACATGCAGCTTTTTCCCGAGCCACAAGGGCATGGCCTCTATCCATGATCTAAGACCTTTCGGGGCGACCGTCAGATAACTCAACAATAACCGTTCAAATGTTAGAAAAGGTTTGTCATAGAATACAACGTAGTCCAATTGACCGACAGTGATGCCTGCCTCTGAAAGGCAGTATCTAATGGCATGATTCGGAAATCTTGGATCGTGTTTTTTTCGGGTGAACCGCTCTTCCTGGGCCGCACCCAAAACCTTTCCATCTTGAACAATACATGCAGCACTGTCATGGTAGAAACAGGATATTCCCAAGATATACATAATCTTTATTTTTTATCATTTAAATAACCTGATTGTCAAGGCCCAAAACATCTCTAAAAGTCCCTTTTCCCTTCCGAAATTTTTTCCCAAAGATCTCTGGCTACCTGAGTAAAGGTTTAGAGATAGCTTATCGTAAGCTCTAACCCAGCATTCGTGGAAACAAAAATGCGCGGCCACAACCTTACCCTGCCTTCAAAGCACATGTATACTCTAATCAATCGGCCATGATGACGGGCAGCAGGGCTTTCGCCAGCACTTCATAGCCGACGTCGTTGAAATGGCATGCATCAATGAACACTGGTTCGTCGACCGCGTCCAGAACGCCCCCGAGGTCGACAACCTTGACACCGTGACGATTAAGGGCAGAGAGACCTCTCAGGAGGTCGGCTCGATACTGAGCAATGACCGCATCGATGTTCTCCGTGCGTGCGATGAAACGATCCCTGACCCCCTGCTCCTCGGGTGAGAGCCTCTTGCCTGTCGTGTAGATCTCCGGCTGCACGGCGATCATCAAACGGGCGCCGTGGCGCGCAGCATACGCAGCCATAGTGGCGTAGCGATCGACGACCTGCTCGACGCCCGCTTCGGCGCGGGCTTCATCGTAGGTGACCCGGCCTCGCCTCGGCGAGGTCAGGTTCGAGAGTTCCCGAAAGTGCAGAACAATCCGCCAAATACCGAGGCTGCCCGCAACCTTGCGTAGCGCCCGCAGCGTGCTCATTGGTCGCAGATTATCCTCGACCGCCTTCGCCAGCATCCGTGCCTCCGGGCGCGTATCGAGCCCCGTAGCACTGCTCAGTACGAAGAAATCGTTGTATCCGGTCACCGCCAACACGAGGTCGGCTGCGAACTGCTTTTGGAACTCCATTAATGCGATCAACTCCTTGCGCGAGGTCCAACCCAGAAATGCCCCGCTCATGACCCGATAGGTGACATCGGTTCCAGTGCCGTTCAGCAGACGCTCAAGCTGGCCCACCACCGTCTTTGCGTTTGAGGACGCCCCCAGGCTCCAGACAGTCGAGCCGCCTAAAATAACTATGCGGACTTCCCCCGCACGCGGCAGCTCAATCGGTCGGTCACGGAAGCCAAGCTCGTTGGTCTCAATGGTGGGAAGCCTGACATCGGGTGCTCCGAGCCAGCCGAGAAATGGCAGGTAGCGGCACTCCATGCGGCGAATGTCGGTGAGAATGCCCTCGGCGCTCACCCCGTTTGAGAGATAGGACATCTGTGCGCGCGGGTCGCGCGCGGCCTTGATTCGGGCCCGCTTCTCTCGATCAATGGGATAGACAATACGGCCGATTACCTCGAGGATCAAGAGGAATACAAGCACAGGTATGAGACCGAAGGCCAGTGTCTTGAACCTGCTCATGTGTTTCGTTGGCATCATTTGAACTCCGTTCTGTATTTATGCGCGTTAGCCGCGTTACTCATTTTTTCAGTCTCTCTGCGCCGCCATCTATACTCAGTGGGGTCATTAGGCGGCGACAAAAAGCGAGTCGACAGTTTTCTACTGTCCGGTTAAGAATCAGATAAAATCTGTTGGATATGGCCAATATTAAAAGTCTAAAATTCGCACCGAGTTTACGGAATTCCTTTCACTTTTCAAGAAGTTTCAGTATCTCCGTCCGCAATCCCTCGATCTGCCAGGCTTTGAGCAGGCCAAAGCGAAGCGCATCTGCGTTGTCGGAAGAGGCTCCGGCTTTTCGCTCGGCCTGCAAATCGAGGGCTCGGGCGACCATGTGCTTTAGCTGCTGCCTGTTCAGATCGTATTTTGCACT
>JAGLUH010000444.1 GCA_023134875.1 Candidatus Zixiibacteriota bacterium | reverse complement strand
AAGCTTCAGCAGCTATATAACGGTCCACGCAAGCTTGAACTTAAACCTGACGGTGTTATTGTGGCAAATGTGGTCGAGAATAAGAAGGACGGACGCGACAACATCTCGTATCATATCAGCAAGGACTATCGCGTCACGAATGTGCAGTTCGATGACGAATTCGAGGAAAGCTGGGAAGCTCTCGCCGATGAGGGGAAACTACCTCAGCTAGAGGGACTTACATACGCAGCTCAGCTTCGCGATGCCGTCACCTACTGGACTGACTCCGGCTGGGTGACCGAAGGCGAACTGCGCGCGCTCGAAAATCCCTCAGAATAATTTCTACAAATCTCCCTTTTGGTATCTAAATCTCTAGTAGAAGCAACGCTCGCTAACGAGTAAATGAGCAAGCCAATTTATAGATTATGGGAAGGAGGACTTATATGCAGATGACACGTCCACAATCGAGTCAGGTCAAGTGGAATCTGGCTGGCAAAGTGGATACGGCAATCTCTCACACCGGCCTGACAAAGATCGGGCAAAAAGAACACACAAAGTCACGAGAGGACAGAAAAATGAAAACAATGAGTGTAACGTTTGTGGCATTAGTACTGACTCTGTTTGTACTGAATGTAGCTGTCGCTCAGAGCTGGCAGACAGTCTATCAAGCCGATTTCTCCAGTGACCCAGGCTGGACAACGAATAATGACACCCTCTTTTATTGGAACTCCTCAGATAGCACATATAGTGCGAGCCAATACAATGTTCCCTATGGAGGTTACTACGCTTACTATGAATCTGGTTACAATGGTGGCTCATTTCGCTTGGAATGGGATATCAACATAGATCACGCGGAATATGCCTCCGATCTCAGTTTCGGGCTGTTTGACCCAGACCTAAACACCTCATATGAAAGCTTCGTACGAGTGTTGTTTACTCTAGCAGATGATGGATATTACCCTGTTCTACAGTGGCGAAGTTTGAGCGGCTATGGATGGGTGGAAGACTTCCCCCCACCGGAGTGGTCGCTTGACACATGGTATCACGTCACGATGGAGTATGATAGCGCCGCTAGCACATTGACCGTAGACATAAATCACCGTGGTACAGGGCAGCACTTGTGCTCAATCTACGCTTCGAATGTCGGACCTTTCGATGTAGATATGGGACTTGTTGGAACATCTAACTTTCGGGATGCGAGTTTCCAAGTTCCCTGGGCACACCACTCAGGTAGATTCGACAATGTTTGTTACTCTGTGCAGACTTCTAGCGGAGAATCCGACTTAGTTCAGTTGACCACTGAAGGGGGTTTCACCGCAAGATGGTCACCTGACGGGAGCAAGATTGTCTTTACCAGTATAAGAGATGGAAATCACGAAATATACGTGATGAACTCAGATGGTACCTGTCAGAGAAGGTTCACATTTCATCCGAATTACGATAAACTTGCTTCCTGGCATCCTGACGGGACTCAGATAGTCTTCGTTTCTACAAGGGAGGGGAACCACGACATATACACCATGAATGCCGATGGCAGTGGTGAACCGGAGCCAATCATAGAGCATCCGTCCTGGGACGATGGCCCAATGTGGTCACCGGATGCAACCAAACTACTGTTTGAATCTGATAGGGACGGAGATTGGGAGATTTATATCATTGACTCTGACTCAGTCTTGACACAGTTGACTTTCAACTCCGTGATAGACGGGAACGGTGCCTGGTCTCCTACAGGAAACATGATTTGCTTCACTTCCCATAGAACCGGCAATGCCCAGATATACGTCATGGACGCCGACGGAAACAATCAAAAGAACGTGTCCAATAATGCTTATGACGATGACTGGTCTTCTTGGTCCCCTGTCGGAGGCAACATAGTTTTCACATCCAACCGCGACGGAAATGAAGAGATATATATCATGGATACGACTGGGAGCAACCAGACCAGGCTGACTGACAATCCCGATGCCGACGTGCAGCCTCAGATATCACCAGACGGACACTGGCTTCTCTTCCACTCTGACCGGGACGGAATCAGGAATATTTATAAGATGCGAATCGTGTGCGGCGACGCCGACGGTGACTGCCTTGTCAACATCGCTGATGTTGTGTATCTGATAAACTATATTTTCGGCGGTGGGCCTGCACCGGTTCCACTTGCAACAGGAGATGTTGATTGCGACAACTTAGTCAACATCGCGGACGTGGTGTATCTAATTAATTACATCTTCGGTGGTGGACCGGCGCCGTGTGCTGGATGTAGAGGCGAATATCCACCGTCGCTGGGTAAGCTGGCGTCAGGTAACGCGACGCTGCTGACACAGGCTGAGCGTGGTCACGATGGCGGGGCTCTTTATCTTCAGCTTGACGCTATGACAGATGTCCAGGGTGTGCAGTTGGAGATTACATTGAACGACAATGTTGAGATCACCAGCATCACCGGCTTAGCCGACGGACTTGAAGTATTCCACGGCATCGATGACAGTTATCTCAAGGTCGGTCTGCTCGATTTAATGGGCGAAAACCTGATTCCTGCTGGCCGGCAAGACCTGCTGCGGATTGAATATAGCGGCGGGGGCAATATCAAGTTGGTTAACGCTATCGTCGTCAATCCTAATGCCAATGAACTCGATGTAACCATCACCGCCGGCAAAATTGAAACCACACTGCCGTCAGCTTTCTCACTCGACCAGAATGTGCCCAATCCGTTCAATCCGAGTACGGATATCTCATTCAGTATTGCCAGTGCCGGTAATGTCAGGCTCGCTGTCTACAACATCATGGGGCAGAAAGTC
>JAGLUH010000443.1 GCA_023134875.1 Candidatus Zixiibacteriota bacterium | reverse complement strand
AGGGTCACATTGGCCGGTTCTAAGGCGCAAGTACATTGCGGCCACTATCGGAGATCGGACTGCTTGATGATAGCTAGGCCAATGAGCCAAACTGTACCCTTCTAACTCGATCCAGATCTCATCTGCTCCCTAGCTGCCAAGCTGACCAACTCAGTTGCGATTTCGTGGGCCCGTTCCTCAGTATCGTCTCGAACAGTCATGTCACTTAGCGCACGATAGTTTCGGAGTTCCTCTACCCAAGCTCTCATCTCGGATGGCTGAAAGCTGACGACTATGCCTAAGCGGATCGCTGCCAGGAACTTGCGGATGAATGTTCCGCGGATCACGTAGGCCTGCTCTATGCGCGTTTTTCGGCGTCTGGACCACAATATGTCTGTCGAAGATATTATTGACACATTACCGTTTTCGTTGAATACCCTCTTCGGGATATCAGCTAACACGATCTCCAGCCCTTTCCTCTCGAGGAACGGGAGAAGGGTTTGAGAGACCGAACGGATGGTGGTACTTGCACCATCCCTATCAACCCGGGCTCCTAGCTCGCCGAGGGTAGTACTACGATTGCACACATAGAGAATCACCGGTGAGGGCGAGTTGATAATAGCTCTGAACAGGTTCTTACGGTACCCTTTTTCGTAATCGCTAGGATCAAGAATCCCAGGGGTGCTCGCGATGTGGAGAACACAACTACTCGAGCAGCGATAGATCCCGGCAGCTCTCTGATAAGTAGATTCCACGCTGGGGCACCGACTGAAAACGAGCATTCTGAAGAGCCTAGGCAGTGTGTCGAATATACTCTCAGCCATGGTCCGCAACGCCGTTCTTGCTTTGCTCAGTGAACCAGCTGCCTCGCTAGGTTCGCCGTCAGCACCTTTCTCGCCAAGTCTGAGGATGCTGACGTCAAACGGGTCGCATAATGCGAAATAGCGACCATCAGTGATTACCTCTTCTCCCAAGGAGCCAGAGCCTTTCAATGATAATTCAGATGGTGCCTTGAACTTCGGCTCAATGGCGCCAGCTTGCCGTAATAGAGATTCCAGCTCTTGCAGAGCCGAATCCTCAAGCAGGTAATCAGACAATTCATGTGCCTTACTGACCATGTCGATCACGCGCTGTAACCCTGTTTCGATTTGGCTTTCTGCGCTGATCATTTTCCTTAGCGTCATCTCTATGATCCAGTACAGAGCTTGTGCTTGTTCCGCCGTTATCAGCCCATTGCTTACGCGGTCTTTCAACAGTCTCTCCCAAGACTTCAGTAACTTCTCCATATCTCCCTCCAATTCCTTGCTGATAATCGCTCACTCATGATCTGTGCCTCGACTCCTGGCGTGCCTAACAGTAAAAACACATGCCCACTCCGACCCTTTGCGTGCACTCCAAAACCCTGTTTAGCATCTGCAGTTAACAGATACAAGTAATACATCTCTGCACGTTGAGTCAAGCACAAAGTATCAATCCTGCGAACCAAGGGGAGAACTGAGCTGGAGTGCCCCCCAGTGACCTACGTTTTCTTATGCGGATCACTCTAATCATTGTTAGAATCCATGGAAAGAAGCGAGAGCAACGGTATTTGGGAATCGTATTGGAGCGGCGGGAAGGACTACGCTTGGTGGAAATGTCCTGCCCCGGAGGTCTTGGAGTTCATCGCATCTCAGTCCCCCGAGGAAAGGCCGAACGTGCTGGACCTCGGCTGCGGACTGGGACGGCACGCGATCGCGTTCGCACAGAGTGGCTTCTCCGTCACCGCAACCGATTCGTCGCAGAGCGCAGTTTGGTATTTGCAAAAGCGGGCTGAGGAACTATCATTGCAGATCCGTACCGAAGTGTGTGACGCTCTTGGCGACAGCTTCTCCAAGGAGTCCTTCAACATAGTGTTGAGCTACAACGTGATTTACCATG
>JAGLUH010000442.1 GCA_023134875.1 Candidatus Zixiibacteriota bacterium | reverse complement strand
ACACAATCGTTGGGGGCGCTAACACCTTTACAGCGACGGCAACGGCCAACATCGATGACGACCCGATCATCGACACCTGGGAGATCGATAATACCGGGGTGTTGGTTAATTTGATAAACGATGCAGCATAGCACGTATCAGCAACAGTAGGTCAGGAGCCTTGTGAGACTGCGACAAAAACCTTGTAGGTCGGGTTCTGAGCGGAATCCGCCTGAGGTGGATGGAGCGAAAAACCCGACATGTGGTGCGTAATCTATTGTCGGGTTTCTCATTCCACTTCGTTCCATTTGAAACCCGACCTACTGTTCTGTTCTCAGTCGGCGCACGAGGACGTACGCCGACCACGGTGAGAACGGGGCAGATGTGGACTCGCCTTTGGTGAGCCGCCCACGAAGCCAAATAATCAGATACATCCGCATCTTTCCATTTATAATTGGGATGTTGTCCCTATCCTTAGGCTTGCCGTTCGGCTGCGGGGACGATGACGGACCGGTCGGGCCTGGCGATCCGGCAAAGATTGTCGCCGTCAATGGACTGTACTATAAGGGAGTAATGGGTGATACCATCCCTGATACGATCTTGCAGTTCGCAGTGGCCGACAAGCACGATAACTACCTGCCCAACCAGCAGATACAGCTATTTCCGGTAGAGGGCGACGGCCACCTCAACCCCAAGTCTATCACAACGGATTCATCGGGGATCGCCGGTTTCCCATATGTCTTCAATGGTGACTCCGGTTATGCCGTAATCCGCCTGGTGGCGGAGGGTATTGATTCGCTTGATATCTTTTTGCGAGCCAACACGCTAATTCCCGGCCCACACGGGCAGGGGCAGTATGTGCTGTTTGACGACACCTACGCCAACGTCAAGAACTTCAACGGTTTGCCAGCGTCGGTGGATATATACCAAGATCATCCCATCATCTACGTTGACTATGAGAAACCGCTGGGCGTGGTGGTCATGGTTTATGACCTCGACACCAACGGTGTCATCTACGACACCTCGAGTGTCTATGGGGTTATTGTTAATTCCGTGTATGAAGCGAAAACGGCTGACTCGATAGGTATAGGTTCCCCAATCGACTTATTGAGAAGTGCCTACGGTACCCCGAACTCAATAGAGTATAGTGCGGACGATACCGCTATTGTTGTGGAGTACGAAAGCTTAGGCCTCACATTTTACTGTGACTCCGTTGACACAAATGTCGAAGAAATCCACCTGATAGACTGGGTACCACCGCCGGAAACAGACGCTGACAGCAAAGCCGTTCTGAACCTTAGCGACTGGAATTTAAGGCCCTCGTCTGATAGCTGGCGAGTCAGGAAAGGAGCTTGCAGTCTTTCTCCCGAGGATATAATTTGAAGGTGGAGGTAGAGTTGAGTTGAATGATAAATCCGGAGAGAGTCCCAATGAACCTTTACCTTGTGCAGCATGCTGAATCCAGACCGAAAGAGGAAGATCCCCAGCGTTCTCTTTCGGACCAAGGAAAGACTGACGTCGAGAAAGTGGCCGCGTTTGTGTCCAAGCACACAACTCTTAAGGTCGACCGCATTTTACACAGCGGCAAGACCCGAGCCCGGCAGACAGCTGAGGTCCTTGCAAGATACTTGAATCCTCCTGAGGGAATCTCCGTAGCCGAAGGCATGGAACCGCTGGCCGATCCTTCGACTTGGGCAAACCGGCTGGCTGAAGAAAAAGAAGACCTCATGCTGGTGGGACACTTGCCCCACCTCGACAAGCTGGCAGCGAAGTTAATCTGCGGGGATGAGGCCGGGAGCGCGGTCATGTTTCAGAACGCGGGGATTGTATGTCTGATTAGGGATGACTCCGGCGTTTGGTCGCTCTACTGGATGGTCACCCCACGAATGCTCAAATGAGCCTATAGCTAAGAAAC
>JAGLUH010000441.1 GCA_023134875.1 Candidatus Zixiibacteriota bacterium | reverse complement strand
GCCTTAATCGCTTGGGACTGCTCATTATTTAAAGACAGAACACGATCACTTTCCAGCAAGGCCAATTCATCCTGAAAGGCCTTTACTTGGTCGGCGCGCTTTTGTGCTTCAAATTTAGAGAGCAGTGACATTGCGTGTTTTGACTCGACGTTATTTTTTCTTCTAATAACTTAGCACGGAGTAGTTATCTACCCCTTCTAGAATTCTTTATATATGACTGTCCGTTAACTCCCGATTCAAGAACACACGCAGCCTATTCCCCGAACAACCTTCTTCCTTTTTGGAAATTACCCCAATCCCCTAACGCCCTATAGGAATTCACCTGCAAATCATACGACTAATCAGTCATAAACGGTAGTAGCGGGCATGACCTTTGGCCCTGTCACTCCGGGCACACCATTTTCAGCCCGCTGCTACAATATGCTGTGCGACCTTATGTCACATTTTTGCCTTTACCCGGTTCCGATATATTCAGTCGATACGTTGGTCTTTTATTGAAGGGTTTGTGTATTATTCAAATAATGGCTAAAGAAAAGGAATTTCCATATCCAGGTGTACCCACTACCGCCGATGGCTCGGGGGTGGTGGTCTGGGTGGAGACCCATATCTCCGAGGCAGCCTGCGCCTACCCCATCACGCCCTCAACGGGGATGGGCAGCGGCTTCCAGTTAGAAGTGGCTAACGGCAAACCCAATCTCTGGGGGCAGCCACTATTTTTCCTGGAACCTGAATCGGAACACAGTTCAGCCTCGGCTGCCGAGGGCTACGCCCTGGCCGGCGGCCGCGTCACCAACTTCAGCTCCGGACAAGGTCTGGTGCTGATGACCGAAGTCCTTTACACCATCTCCGGCAAGCGCCTGCCCGTCGTGTTTCACATCGGCGCCCGCGCGCTCTCGTCGCACTCACTCAATGTGCACGCGGGTCATGATGATGTCATGTCCGTGGCCGACACGGGCTGGGGCATGCTGTTTGCCCGTAATGCGCAGGAGGCCCATGACCTGGCCCTGATCGCGCGGCGGGCGGCCGAGTCTTCGTTTACGCCCTTCATGAATATTCAGGATGGTTTCCTCACCACGCACACCATCGAAAGGGTACACCTGGCGGAACCGGAAATGATGGCCGAGTACGTCGGTGAGCCGCGCTCACATCTGACCAGTCTGTTTAATCCGGAAAAGCCGCTGATGACCGGCACGGTGCAAAACCAGGACGCGTATATGAAGGGCAAGGTCGCCCAGCGTTTCTTTTATGATCGGGTCCCGGCTCAATTGCAGGAGGCCTTCGACCGCTTCCATGAACTTACGGGCAGGCGATACGACTATGTTGACGGCTACCAACTGGAGGATGCCGAATACGCCATTGTCGGCATGGGTTCGGCAATGGATACCGCCATCGCTGCTGTTGACTGGATGCGTAAGGAAAAGGGCTGGAAAGTGGGTGTGCTGAACATCACCGCCTTTCGCCCCTTCCCGGCGGAGCAAATTATCGCGGCCCTCAAGGGTTGTCAGGCCGTATCAATTATCGAACGCATGGACAACCCGCTGGCCAAGGACAACCCCCTCACCACCGAGGTCAAGGCCAGTTTTGCCGATGCCGGCGCGGGCGTCGAGGGCTATCACAAGATAGACACCCTGCCCCGCATCTATTCCGGCGTCTACGGGCTGGGCAGCCGCGATACCCGCGTCTGTGATTTGATCGCGGTCACCGAAAACATGATCACGCAGGGCAAGCGGTTTTTCTCCCTGGGCATCGACCACCCCACGGCGCTACCACGCGCCTACAATCCGGATGTGCGACCCAAGGGCGCCTTCTCCATGCGCGGCCATTCCATCGGCGGCTACGGCTCGGTTACCACCAACAAGATTATCGCCTCGCTGGTGGAAGACATCTTCGGCCTCTATGTCCAGGCCTATCCCAAGTACGGCTCGGAGAAAAAGGGGCTACCGACGACTTACTTTTTGACCGTGGCCGAGCAACCTATTTTCGAGCACTCGGAACTGAATCATGTGGAATTTGTTCCCCTCAACGACGTCAACGGCTTTGTCTCCAGTAATCCACTGGAGGGGCTGGTGGACGGTGGCTGCATCTTTATCCAGAGCCGCTTCGAGACCGATGCCGAGGTCTGGGCGCACATACCGGCAACGGCACGCAAGACCCTCGTGGACCGCAATATCCGGGTGCTCTACCTGGATACCGTCAAGATCTCCAAACAGGTAGCCCACTCCCCCGATCTGCAATT
>JAGLUH010000440.1 GCA_023134875.1 Candidatus Zixiibacteriota bacterium | reverse complement strand
CTCCTGTTTGAACGGTTCATAGTTGACGCCGCTGGGCGGCTTCCTGTGAGTCTCATCATCGGTCAGCTTACGCAGGCCAGCGAGTTCCATCGTGTAAAGAAGCTTGCCGATACGTACTTTGCCTTTAGCGCCACCGGCAAACTTCTCAACCAATTCACCCTCGGTCCGCAGCCGTTCCACCCAGACAGCGTCGCCGATATCAGGTATTTCCTCCGGTGACAGAGGTTTTCGAGTGGGCGCCAATTTGCCGGCAAGTTCCTGACGCAACTCTTCGATGGTTTTTCTGCTTTTCTTAATCGCCGCAGCCGACGTATCTTCTTTTAATTCCTTGATTAATTGCTCCAGTTTCTGCTTAGTTTCCTCCACGAGAGCCTTCGCTTCGGCATAGCCCTCCTGCGCCAGTTCCTTCTCGCGCTGGCGCACCTGGTCATACTGTAACTGCCAAGAGCTCTCCAGTTCGGCGGCATGTTCAAGCTGCTTATCTAATGCTGCCTTTTCCTCCTCAATATCCAGCAACTGCTTTTCCAGCCGGGCGATCAGATCGGTCAGGGATCGTTCCTGGGTGCCCACCAGTTCACCGGCCTGTTTGACCACCGATTTCGGCATACCCAGGCGCGCGGCAATCTCGATGGCATAACTGGAACCGGGCAAGCCGCGCCGCAGACGAAAAGTCGGTTTGAGTGTCTGCCGATCAAACTCAAAGGATGCGTTCTCTACCTTCTCGTTCTCCTCGGCAATCGTCTTGAGCGCCGAGTAGTGGGTGGTGACGATGCAGCGCGCTCCGGAGTCAGCTACATAATCGATAACCGCCTCGCCCAGTGCAGCGCCCTCCTTGGGGTCGGTACCGGCGCCGATCTCGTCAAAGAGAAGGAGACTGCGGCGGTCACAGTTGGCAATCGCCCGGGTGACGCGGGAGATGTGCGAGGAAAAGGTTGAGAGCGACAGTTCGATTGACTGCTCATCGCCGATGTCGGCGAATATTTTCTCAAAGACGCCCAGTTCCGATTTCTCATCCGCCGGAATCAAGAGACCTGACTGCATCATCAGGGAAAGAAGGCCGACGGTCTTGACGGCGACGGTTTTACCGCCGGTATTGGGACCGGTGATAATCAGCACGTTGTAATCGAAACCAAGCTCAATATCGGCGGGAACGACCGGCAACTTGTCCTGGGTAGTCAGCAGCAGCAACGGATGGCGCGCCGCCTTGAGGTTGATAATCGGTTCGTTCTTGATAACCGGCATCATGCCGTCGATACGGGCGGCAAAAACGCCCTTGGCATGAATGAAATCGAGCTTGGCAAAGAGCGCCCAGTTTCGTTCCAGCAAGTCCAACTTGCTTCTGGCGAACTCGGTAAGCTCCAGGAGAATCTTGTCGATCTCCTCCTTCTCTTCAATGAAGAGTCGCTTCAACTTGTTGTTGAGTTCCACCGCGGCGGTCGGTTCGACATAGAGAGTCGCGCCGGAGCGAGAACGATCATGGACAATGCCCGCTTTTGCGTCAAAGTCGCTGTCAGGGATCGAGATCACGTAACGACCCTCACGCAGGGTGATGATATCGTCCTGCCGGTCGCCGCGATGCGACTTGGTGTCAAGGATGCGGTTTAAGCGCTCCAGAATGCGGGCGCGGGCGTTGACCTTATCCGCTCGAATACGACGAAGGTGATCGGAGGCAGAATCCTTGATCTCGCCGCCGTGGTCAATGGCGCGATCGATCCGCAATACCAGATCATCGAGAGGCGCCAGTTGTTTCAGATAGACGCAAATACGGGGAATCTTTTCCTCGCGGTCACGACGGTACTGGTGGAGCGCGAGGATTGTCTGCTGGAAATCGGCGAGCCGTTTGAGTTGTTCGGCGTCAAGGACTGAGCCCGCCACCTTGATTTTATCGATGAGAAGGTCAACCTTTTCAGCCTGCGCCAGCGGGAAAGCCTCCTCGAACTGCACGATTTCCTTCATCTCCATCGTTTCCGAGAGAGAGTCGTCGATAATCATGCTGTCAATAGTCGGCTTTAACCGCTCGACGTAACGCTTGCCGCCACTGCTATAGCAGGCACGGGCTACTTCTTCCTTGACCTTATCATATTCGAGTGAATCAAGCGTATATTTATCAAAACGCATCATCAAAACAAAGATAGTAATTGCTACACAATGCGCAACGCGTTTACGACAGGCAGAATTAAGGAATCAAATCACTAAAAAGGCTTGCTGCCAAGAGTGTACATTTTAACTTCCTGAAGTGAAATGAAGAAACGCAGACAGAAGACGGAAACCAGTAGTCAATCTCACACGCATCTTACTTCAAGTTACTTGTTGTGGCCGCTGGTGGCGATTGTGCTGCTGCATTTTATCGGAGTCCTCTTTCCACAGCATTTCACCTGGGGCTTCAATTTTTGGGGTTTCCTGCCACAATCGTTGTCGCTGGTGGTATTGATAACAGCGCTGGTACTACTGTCGCCATTTATCTATGATAAGTGGACATCCCCCTTGGCACCATTCCTGACGCGATTGCTGCAACCCAACAGGAGAAAAAACCGTGTCGTTGTCATCGCCATCGGCTCAATTCTTCTATTTGCTCTCTTTTATGTTTTTCGCTCGCGGGCGCATGTTTATGGTGATGGTTTCACAATACTGGCCGAGGCTGCCGATCTCAAGTTGCCACAACTGCACGGCCAGATGTACGTACAGATTTTGTCACTTTTGTTGCATCATTATTCAACTGTCACCTTCAACAGTCTGCTTGGCTTCGCAGCGGAAACCACATTTGCAATTGTCAACTCCATAGGTGGCGTAGTCGGAATCTGGGCGCTGTATCGAATCGCGACCCTCTTGACCTCTGATCAGGCGGAACGCTGGTTCATCCTGGTCGGAAGTTTGTCAAGCGGCGCCGTGATTCTCTTCTTCGGTTACATCGAACACTACACGTGGGCCATGTCAATTGGCTTGTGGTCAGTGTATTGGTTAGTCAAACATATTCAACACTCATGTGCGATTTGGCCGTCGGTGTTGTTCGCCGTCCTGGCAAGCGCATTTCATCTAGTTGCGTTACCTTTCTTGGCAGCCACAGTCGTGACGATGGTTTTGTTAAAAGCGGATCAGCAGGACCGACCGCTTCGTTCTCTTGTCACGAAGTTCTTGATTTTGATCCTCATCACTTCATTTACCGGAGCCATCACAAGTCAGTTTGCCGGAAAGTGGCAAGTACTAGTTCCCTTGTGGCCGGTGGCAGGCAATCCATACTGGTTCCTCTCCCTGGCGCACTTGATTGACATGGTCAACCTGATAATTCTAATCGCACCTTTTGGTGTTGTCGCCGCGATCGTCGGTCTGATATCAAGTAAATGGCGTACCAGCCGCGTGGGGATGGAAGGGACTACGCTTGCGGGGGTATCTGCGTTCGCTTTCCTTGCCGCCTTTTGGATCGATCCCACAATCGGCGCAGCACGTGATTGGGACTTGTTGGCGGTCTTCGGTTTTCCCCTATCGCTGTGGGGTGTCCATAGCATCTGTCAAAGATTGCCAAAGGACTCCGCCCGCATCAAGTACCTGCCAGCAATGCTGATTGTCATGCTGATTTGTATCATCCCTAATCTGATCGAAAAAAACGATCTAAATCGGGCCGTGGTTCGCTTGGATACGATGCTCTGGCATGATGCTCATTACCAGAAGGACTACCGGCAGGCGGAGCGCTGTCTTCCTTGGGGTCACGCGCTTAGCTACAATGTGGGCGATATGGAACGGTCGGTGAAATACTTTTGACGTCGCCTGGCCGCCCACAATGAATCCTTCTCTGCCTGGTTCAACCTAGGGCACATCCATTTCAAACAGGGACACCATGACTCCGCGTACGTCTATCTCAGTCGCGCTGCAGCTATTGATACAAAGCATGCGAGAGTATTA
>JAGLUH010000044.1 GCA_023134875.1 Candidatus Zixiibacteriota bacterium | reverse complement strand
GCGTAGCCGCCTTTGAGAGTTACGCCGTTGATGAGTTGGAAGGTGGCTTCTCGGTCGCCGGTCGTGATCCCGGCCCCCTGGTCGGGTTTGTAGGTGCCCTGGGCGACGCGAATCTCGTCGCCGCTGTAAGCGACACTTAGGGCGTCCTGGAGGTAGTTGAAGGCCTCGGCCCAGGTCGAGCCGTCATTTGCACCACTGGAATCGTCATCGACATAATAGATTGTCGGCGGGACCGGCGTCATAAGGAACGCGCGGTATTCACCGCTATCGGTGTAGCCATAACCCACGATCTGGCCCTTGTTGTTGATGTCTTTAGCTCCTTTCAGAACTCTCCACCCTGAATTGGCACTTAGCAGGTCATTGAGGTTAAGCATACCGGTTGTACTGTCCCAGATGAAGGCATACCAGTCACCGGCAGCGGTATTCGAACCCCCGACCACCTGCCCGGCGTAGTTGATGCCGTAAGCATAACTTTCATTTCCACTGAGTGTGCCCAAGTCAACCATACCGTTGGTGCTGTCCCAGATGAAGGCGTGACGTTCTCCAGGAGTTGTCGAATCCCCGACCACCTGCCCGGCATCGTTGATGCCAAAGGCCCTGCTCCTGCTGCCTCCAAGCGTGCCGAGGTCGGTCATCTCGCTATCTTCCCAGAGAAAGACATGGTCACCCGAAATACCGACTACCCGCCCGCAGCCATTGATGCCGTGGGCTTCGCTCCAAGAGGAGTGGGCAAGTGTGCCCAGGTCACGCATGCCATTGATACTGTCCCATAAAAAAGCATGACTTCCTGAACTTCCAACCACCTGGCCGGCATCGTTGATATCGCGGGCGTAGCTGGAACTGCCGAGGGTGCCAAGGTCAATCATACCGTCGGTTTTGTACCAGAGGAAAGCATGATTTTCACCAACAGCAGTTCTCGAATTCCCGACTACTTGTCCGGCATTATTGATGCCTATGGCTTCGGACCGAGGCCCACCGAGTGTGCTGAGGTCGATCATGCCGTTGCTGCTGTCCCAGCGGAAAGCGTGAGTTCCGCCACCAGCGATCGTGGAGCCGCCAACCACCTGTCCGGCATCATTGATCGCCCAGGCCCAACTTTTCCTACCGCCGAGTGTGCCGAGGTCGGTGATTTCGTACCTGGGCGATGCGGCAAAGGTTAGCTGAGCGAGAAGAAATAATATTGCAAAAATCGCCAGCGTGGTTTTAAGATATGTTTTGTCAGCCATTTTTTGCCTCCCTTTTGGCCTGTCTGGCCATAAGAAAAACCGGTTTTGAAACGTCAAGTCCTTGACCAAATGGATGCATCTTTCCGCAGTCTGCTTTCATACAGAATCCAGTATATCTGTTTAAGATAGGGCTGTCAAACAAATTCTTATAGGACTTTTGTCGATGTGCTAATGCCGGTTTTGGTGATTACCATCCCCAAGCTTTGCTTGAGGCTGCCACACTTTGGTTTGGATAATGTAGGGTAGAATTTGCGTATCGAAAGGGATTTGTGCAATGAAATGCGGTTTCGTTCACTGCGAAGGCCAGATTCTTCGCTGCGCTCAGAATGACAGGGGGCGATTCAAGTGATTAGCAGC
>JAGLUH010000439.1 GCA_023134875.1 Candidatus Zixiibacteriota bacterium | reverse complement strand
TCTCGGTCGGCTTGACCCGACCGTGACCTTCATCGGCAGCGCCAATAAACTTGACATGCGAAAATCATTTGCCAAAAATCTGGCGAAACAGTGCACGGTAGTGGAACTGAAAGAACTGAGCAATCGTGTTTTGCCCGGCTATATCAGGTCGCGCTTTGCCGCCCGTGGCCTGGCTGTCGACGAGAAGGGCATTATTGAATTCTGCCGCGTAGTGGGACGGGATTGCGGCGAGATCGAAAACGAAGCAGAAAAGATATCGATCCTTTTTGCTGATCGAAAGTCGCTCGGCTATGAAGATATCAGAGATTATCTTTCGCGCAGCCGTCATTTCAGCCGTTACGAGGCGGCGGAGTACCTTGCCCATCGCCAGTTGGGTGGAGCGCTGACTTCTCTGCAAAAGGTTCTGGCGGTCGGCGGCGGCGAAGCGCGTGGTATGATCTGGGCCTATTATCAGCAACTGGAGCGGATGCTCTTATATAAGCGTCTCGCCGACACAATCAAGCCGGATGATTTGGCCGGAAGGCTCCGCATGCCTGTTTTTCTCCTAAAGCAATTGGCTCAGCAGGCAAGCAAGTGGACCGACGACCAACTGCTTCAGGCGCTGGCGCAGGTTTACCAATGTGAAGTCGGTCAGCGCTTTACGCCGCAGCCACGAGAGCATATCTGGGAGCGGGCGTTAATCAGAATGATCGGCGAAAAAAGGGAATAATTGTCTGGTACCGCTGGTAATGATGGTAGGTGATGATGATACAGCCGATCGGGAGCTGATTCGCCGGGCCAAGCGAGGCAGTAAGTCTGCGTTTGGCTGGTTGGTGCGTCGCTACCAGGAGAGGGTTTATATGCTTTGCTGGCGACTGGGCGGTTCGCATGATATCGCCGATGATTTAACTCAGGAGGCTTTTATCAAGGCTTATCAGGCCATAGACCGGTTTGATGAACGCTATCCCTTCTGGAGCTGGATAGCAAAGATTGCCAGTAATAATGCCATCAACTACTTGCAGCGACGCCGCTTTGAGGTAGCGGGGGAAGAGGGCGAAATGGTGATTGACCAACAGGTGGCAACCGCGGCAGACAGCAATCCTCACGAATCTCTGTTACAGAAGCAGATCGATAAACGCTTTGATGAAGCATTATGCAGGTTGCCGGTCGACTTTCGTGCCGTCTTTGTCCTGCGAATGCATGAAGACTTAAGCTATGACGAGATTGCGAAGATGTTGGGTATTACTATCGGGACGGTGATGTCACGGCTACACCGGGCGCGTAAGAAACTGGCCGAAGAACTTAAGGATTTGTTGGAGCCATAAGATGGATCGAGAATATATTGAGAAACATCTAGCCGCCTACCTTGACGGCGAACTGCCCGAGACAGAGCTTCAGGAATTCGCCCGCGAACTGGCCAGGTATCCCGACCTACTTGCTGAAGTCGAAAGCTGGAAAAAGCTGGATGCTCTGGCTCGTCAGGCGCAGGTCGAGATGCCGGCTGAGGGCTACTTTGACAACCTGGCTGAACGTATTGACGCCCGCATCAGAAAGAGCGCGGCGCCGCAGAAGCGTTCGTTCTTGAGTTGGCTCCTGAAACCCAGTCCCAGGATGCTGGCAATAACCGGCACGATTGCAGTGGTGATATTAGTGGCGATTATCGGCCGGGAAATGTACCACTCCACCAGTGAGAAAATGTTCCAACCGCCTGTTTATCCGCTGCAGCCTGACAAATCAGCGGCATTAAAGCATGCTGACACACCAGGAAAAAAAGAGACAGGTGCAGGGCAAGAAATGACTCCGCCTGCGGCTCAGAGTCACCGTCAGGATATCCCTGACAAAGACCTGGCGGCATTGGTTGAATCGGAGCAGGAACTGTCTGTTGCGCCGAAAGCTGCCGTTCGTGAGAGTATAGTTATTGTCCCGCCGGAACCGCTGTCACCGCCGGCAGCCGTCGAAATAATTGAACCGCTCAGCGAGTTGAAAGTCCGCGGCGGCCGAGCCAGTGAGATCCCTGTAACAAAACCGCGCGACAAGAAGGCCGCTGCCGTTACTGTGGAAATGCAGTCAGAGCAGTTCATTGAACCACAAGCAGTCCCTCTCTCTGCAACCAACTTGACCGCTGATGATATTGTCATCAGACAGGAAAAGGGTACTCCTGATTTGAAGCGGCTCAACATGAGATTGTCCGGTGTTTTTGCCGATGCAGTGACCAGACCTTACAGCGAAGCCGAGTACGATTCTGTAATCAAGTTCTACGAATCACAGGATTCAGAAGCCGCCTCTGCCATGACTGCCTTGCAGGCCTACCGCCGCGCCCTTGACTTCCGCGCGATAGAGTATGTCGAGATCGCCCGCCGCAAGATCGAATACTATCTCAGACGCGCCGATGCTTCAGATCGTAACATCATGCAGGGGCTTCTTACTGAATTGGCAAAGTGGCAGGCAATGCTACACGACAAGGACTCGACAACCAACCCTTCCCCGTAGATCATAAGCCCTGCACTTTTGACAGCTTCACTGCCGCCTGCCGGCGAGACGTCAAGCGGACAAGCCGCTTGACCTACACTACTGAAAG
>JAGLUH010000438.1 GCA_023134875.1 Candidatus Zixiibacteriota bacterium | reverse complement strand
CATTTTCAGGTATGTTGATTAGTCAACGCTGTCCCTCTATGAGTTTTTCAAAGAGCCTTTATGGTGTATTCAGCGATCCTACAACGGTCCTATCCTCCCTTGACAAGCGCAGATTGTCCCGATAGAACAAAATGTCGCCAATCTGGAACCTTGAGTTAGCGGTACATGGGACCCGGCTTAACTCTGTTCAGTTTCCTGACCCAATAATGTTAAGCTATCACTACTTCCTCCGGCGAACTTCTAGAACCTTATCCGCTGTCGTCCAGCTTCCTACTTCCACCACCCGTATTCCTCGTGTTGTACCGACAACGGCGTTGGCCAGAAGATCCTCCAAAGGATTAGTGGCTTTTCCCCGAGTTGCCGCGAGCCTTGGTCCGCCGCGAACGGCCGTCTGTTTCAGAAAACTGAAATCCGCGTACGCCGTAGTGGCAATGACCTTGAGGATGTCGCGCACTGAATCCCTCCCATCTGGCACAAAGGTATACAACGCCTTGGTCCAGGTTTTGCCCGGTGCGATGAATTCCTGGGCTCCGCGTTCGGGGTAAACCACATCTACGCTGCAGTCTTCGGAGAGATCAAGCAAGGCGACATAGAGATCTCTTTTCGACTTGTTCGTGATACTCATGGTGAATTTCTCCCCTTCGAAAAGAGTGAGGTTAACTAGTCGGTCATCGGGTCCTGGCGTGCTCTTTGCCGCGACTTCGGTCTTCAATTCGAAGTTAAGGCCGAGTTCGGATTGCTGGTTGGAGATTCCGAGGATATTGAACCACTTTGCCCAGTGCGTGACCTGCGTGACGACGTGCGAGACGGCATCGGGATCGGTCACGGCAACACGCGGGGATATCTCTGTAGGATCACCACCCTCGGTGATGATGTAGCTTTTCCCTGTTTTCTCGTCTTTCTGCTCCCGAAGAAGCAGATCATAGCCGCTTTCCGTCGGCACGCTGGTGATGTGTTTGAACTTTGCCAGGTCCTCCTTGACTTTCATCAACGTTTCTGAGGGAGTAAACTCCGGTTTAGCAGGATCTTTGAGTCTGAAATATACACGGAGCACCGGGTCAGGCCAGCGGTGCTCACGCTCAACTGCCCGCGAAGCGTCGGCAACGGTTTTTCCTTCCTTGACCTTCGCTGTTGAAGAGGTTACATCGACATCTGTTACCTCGACCTGGGCGACCGGTTTTGTGTCGGCGCCAAAGGATTTGGTGCCCGGGGGGTAAACGTCATAGGTGGAGCCTTTCGTAACTCCTTGGGCTTGGCCGGCCTTGAGCGTCACGGTTCCGCCCGGACCGGTTTCAACCACCACATAGGGAGCGGCCGCTATGCTCCTGTCGCTGAATAGGAGCTGATTCTCTCCCGGACCTTCTAATTGGGGGTGCTGAGAGGTGTACCTGGCCATCACGCGGGCCTTCACCAGATCCATGATGTCCCGATAGGTGGCGTTCGCCCCTGCCTGCCGAATCTGATCCGCGAGGTACCACGTCAATGCCCCGTAAGACTTCGTGTTCACCCTCATTTCGTATGAATATTCATCGGCCCTAGACCCGGAGATCAACGCATAGCGAGAGTTCGCCGGATGTAAACCGCTCTTGCCTTCGTCCACACCCCGTGCCGTGTCCGTCGGCGCGAGTCGCCGCCTTACATGTGGGCGGTTATCTCGCTCAACCGTCCGGGCAAGCCCCGCGCCGCGAGTGATGGTGCCAGAATGACAGCTATCGAAGATGAAGGTGACTTTGGGCGTCTTATTCGTGAGTTGGTTCAGCAGGTCATAGAGTTCGTCGTC
>JAGLUH010000437.1 GCA_023134875.1 Candidatus Zixiibacteriota bacterium | reverse complement strand
GACTTGAGACACGGTATCTACGGCTACTGACCTACTCTCTGAAATCATGATCTATGACTGGATTCCCGTTTGCACGGGAATGACAGGGGCAGACGCGGACGTCTGCCGCTCACAGCGTATTTTATAATTGTCGACTCAATTACACGGGGGTTGATTCGCAATAGCAGGAGCCTGAATCGTAACGTTCCAAAAGATCGTGACTTACTGCCGGGCTACTGTTGCAAGACGTGTTGCAGGTAGAAATCGATCAGGTAATCACCCCAGAAGAGGGCGATCAGCGCCGCCAGCGAAAGGAAGGGACCGAAGGGAATCAACCTGGTGCGGCGCATCTGGCGGGAACGCGCCATCTGGAAGATAGCATAAACAAGCCCCAGGAGAGCGCCACCGAAAAAGATGATAATCATATTCTGCCAGCCCAGCCAGGCTCCCAGCATGGCCGCCAGCTTGATATCACCCCCACCCAGAGATTCCTTCCTGAAGATGTAATCACCCAGCAAAGCCACAAGATAGAGCGAAACACCGCCGGCGAGAAAGCCGATAAAAGACTCCATCGGCGTGATACTAGGATTGACAAAGGCGGCGGCGAAACCGAGGATTATCCCCGGGATAGTGATCTTGTCGGGTATAATGTATTCACGGAAATCGATAATTGATATTACCAGCAGCAACGCCAGAAACAGGTCGGCCAGAATCATCCGGTAACTCACGCCGTAGAGTTGATAAGTAAGCAGAAACGCAGCGCCGGTGAGAAGCTCCACCAGGGGGTACCGCCAGGATATATTTCCCCGGCAGCAGCGGCAACGTCCGCCCAGGATGGCAAAACTCAAGAGGGGGATGTTGTCATACCAGCGAATCAACGCCCCACAGTGGGGACAATGCGAACGCCGGCTGACGAAATTCTCCCCACGAGGCAACCGCACGATCAGGACATTCAGGAATGAACCGACAATCGCGCCGACACCGAAAAAATAGAGCGATGGCAGATAATTGTACATACGTGATAGTTATCGGCTGGCCCGCCTCTTTGTTCAAGATCAATGGCGTCGTTGTGTTCGATTCAGCAGCATTGCCGTTATCACCACCGGCGCCAGTTCGGCACGCAGACGCCGCGGCCCCAGGCTGACCGGTCGTGCTCCGGCAGCTAATAGGGATTCTTCCTCACTTGCACTGAATCCTCCCTCCGGGCCGGTCAGCAGCAGGATGTTTCCCGCGTGGTTCAGAGCAGCTTTCTGAGGAAAATCACCCCCATTGCTGGAGGCGAGCAGAGTGATATCGTATTGCTTTAAGTGATCGCATAAATCTGTTGTGGTTATTGGGGTTATGATCTCAGGAATTCGACAACGAAGGGACTGTTTCATCGCTGCGATGGCAACCTTGCGCCAACGCTGGAGCCTGGCGTCAACCCTCTCCTGTTTCAATCTGGTAACTGATCTCGCAGCGGCAACAGATATCAGTCGTCTCACGCCAAGCTGGGTGCACTGGTCGATCACCTGGTCGATCTTGCCCATCGTCATCAGACCGAAACCAACTGCAATCTCAACCGGCAGCTCGTTTACCCCCTCGCGCCGTTCAACTATCTCAGCGGTTACTTCCTGACTCGACGTCTCGGTAAGGCGAATCTGGTAGAGATTACCGCAACCGTCAGCAGCAAAAACCAGGTCACCCGATTTCAAACGAAAGGAGTTGACAAGATGTCGGGACTCTTCACGGGAAAAGCGGCAACTGTCGCCGCTGATATGTTCGGGAAGCAGGTAGAAATGAGTGGTCGGTGCCGGCGACGAATCGTGATGATCAAGCGATGACACGACAGCAAATCCACTCGTTTTCGCGGGTTACCTGAATATCGTCGGCTCCCTTTTCCTTGAGAAAGGCGTAAAACTCTTTTTCGAAAGCTAACGGGCACCGGCAGGTGACCTCAAGATAGCCGGGCACAGTCACACCCCCAGTGACTCTCTCAGCCGTTCAAGAAATGATTTCGCCACCTTCCGGGGAACCTGCTCTTCAACTTCGGCAAGCTGCTTGTAAAGCCGTTTCTGTTCGGAATTGAGTTTCTCCGGCGTCCACACAGAGGTTTTGACCAGCAGATCACCCTTGGCATTGGAGCGCAGGCGACCAAGACCATGCCCCTTGATCTTAAACACTCGTCCCGTTTGTGTGCCGGCGGGGATTTTAAGTTTGACCTTGCCGTTCAAAGTCTCGATCTCGGCCTCACCACCGATAGCGGCGGTCGCGAAGGTAATCGGCACCTCGGTAATGATGTTACTGCCGTGCCGGACGAAGCGCTCGTGCAGTTTTTCCTCGATCAGCACAATCAGGTCGCCCGATTCACCGCCCCGCATACCGGCGTTACCCTCACCGCGCAGAGGGATATAGTTACCTTCCGCAACGCCCGCCGGTATCTTAACGCTGATAGTCGTTACTTCCTCAACGCGACCGGAACCGCGACAGGTGGAACAGGGATTGGTGACCACCTCGCCACTGCCGCCGCAATAGTCACAGGTGGTGACGTTGACGAACTGGCCAAAGAGGGAGCGGCTGACATGGCGCACCTGACCGCTGCCGTTGCATTGCGGGCAGCGCTGCGGCCGCGCTCCCGCCGCCGCACCGGAACCATTGCAGGTCGAACAACGTTTGAAACGCCGCAGCTTGATGCTCTTTTCCGTGCCGACAGCGATCTCTTCAAGCGTGAGTTTAACCCTGACCTTGAGGTCTTCACCACGAGTATCGCGCCTTCGGCCGCCGCCGCGGGTGCGCGTACCGGCACCGAAGATCTCATCTAAGATCGATCCAGTACCGAATCCACCGCCGCCGAAGTCCCGCATGAAGGCGCGCAGGGCGTCATTCAGATCAAAGCCACCGGCGAAACCACCGGTGCCGCCGAAGCCGCCCTGCCCGGAGACACCGACATGGCCAAATTGGTCATACTGCTGCCTGGTT
>JAGLUH010000436.1 GCA_023134875.1 Candidatus Zixiibacteriota bacterium | reverse complement strand
AGAAATTCTATGCGATCAAAGATAAGCGTTCGATCAGAATAGGGATGTATGCTTCGACGGTATTCGCTTTGATCATTACCGGTATCGGTTATTTCACCGGCGCCACCACTCGCTTCTTTCTGTCGCCTGAGAACGCACCTAACGCCTTCGCTGATGGAAAACCGATATATGATGCCTTGATGCCGGAACTGTTGGCGAATGTAATTCCCGAAGCCTTGTCGGTTATCATCCTCCTGCTGATTCTCTCCGCATCCATGTCCACTCTGGCGGCGTTGGTGCTTATCTCCAGTTCCGCGGTCGCCAAGGATGTCTATGCCGGATTTATCAATCGCAACGTCACCGACAAGGAACTTACTCTGCTGATGCGCTGCGCCAGCGCCTTCTTCGTGCTTCTCTCGGTAGTGCTGGCCTACTTCAGGCCGGCAACCATTGTCGCCATCCTGGGCATCTCCTGGGGAGCAATTGGTGCGGTATTCCTGGGGCCGTTCATCTGGGGACTTTTCAGCAAGAGGGTGAACAAGCTGGGCGCCATTTCTTCATCGGTTCTCGGGTTGGCAGTCTGTTTGTATCTCTACCTTCAAGGCATGCCTTCTCCGCAGGCGGGCACTATCGGCATGATGGTCTCGCTGGCGGTCAATCCGGTTGTCAGCCAGGCCAGCCGCATTTGGAGCGGACGATGATATTTGCAGGTCGAATTCTTTGTCTGTGGTGTATAATAGTATCGAACGTGAGTGTCGGACTGTGGCTGAAAGGTATAAACAGGTGAATAGAATCACGTTTCCTGTGCTTGCCCTGATGGCAATGCTTGCCGTGGCAGTAAATGCTCGGCAGCCGGAAACCTTTGCCGAGGCGAAAACGCTGGCCGCAGAGCAGGACAAGCCGCTCCTGATGGAATTCTTCCGGCAGGAGTGAGAGTATTGCGCACTTGCCGCTCGTGAAGCGGCCACCAACAATACCGTAGTCAACGCCTTGCAAGCGGTAGTGCATCTGCCCATCAATGTCAAGGTGGGGGAGGGGATTGCGCTGGCGGATACATATATAGTGGGCAACACCTTTCCTGTCTTTATCCTCACCGACAGCGCCGGTGATGTGATCAAACGCTGGGTGGGCTACAACGACGCTACCGGATTTGTCAGTATCCTGAAGTCAGGATTATCCGATCCTACAACCATACCGGAACGCCTTGCTCGCTTCAAAGCAAAGCCGACTCTGACTGACGCCCTCTTTCTGGCTGAGTATCATGCCGATATTGGCGAGTATCTGGAAGCGGTTGATTACTATCGCCGCGCCGCCGGCCTGAGCGGCAGTACCGGTCGGAATTACTACCATAAGATTTTCGTCAACACGGCCAATGCCGTCTGGAACGATCTGATCCCCTTCGCTGCGATACTGCCTGCCGCCGACTCAGTTCTGACCGCCGAGCCGATGAACCGGAAAGATATCATGCATGTTGCGAAGATCATCTGTCGGCTCGCCCGCAAGAAGGACAAGATCGATCAGGTCAGGAAATATCTAAAAGCAGGTCTTGACGCCGGCGGGGACAGCCCGCAGGCAAAGCACCGACAGTCGTATCAGTTATTACGGGCGGATTATGCTCTGCACGTCGATGGTGACACGGCGGTGGCGATAGCAATCAAGAAAACCAGCATGGGCGCGGGCTGGGAGAATGAACGCAACAAGTTCTATGCCTATGCCAACTGGTGCCTGGAACGAAAGATCAATCTGGTAGAGGCGGAAGGCTATACTCGCAAGGTGCTCAAGCTGGTTATGCCGGGTACGTACAAAGCGAAGGTTCTTGATAAGCTGGCTCAGATCGTGGCCGCGGGCGGCGACATTGAGAAGGCAGCTAAGATCATGAAACTGGCTGTCGACGAAGACCCCGGCAATGATTATTATACCGAGCAATTACAGCGCCTTCAGCAACGCCTGAACGACAGATAGTAGACAGCAGGTCAGCTTATAGGTCACGACCTCTTGGAGCGTGACAGATGTGACTTACATGGGTGAATTCGGGGAGCAAGGGAGAGTAGAGTCAGGAGCGCGGGGTCTCTGATCTACCCGGCTACCGTGGTCAACAGGCGGTGCCATTGCCGATTGATGAACTTGTCGTCATGTAAACCCACCCGGCGCTCCGCTGAAGTGGGCTACGAACTGACTATGAGCACTCCTCGTTCGGCAGATTCCTGAAAGACGGGTTTTATCGAGACGATTGGAGAATCAAGGAAGAGTCGGTATT
>JAGLUH010000435.1 GCA_023134875.1 Candidatus Zixiibacteriota bacterium | reverse complement strand
CGTGCAGTCGGCATCACCGACAAAAGGCAAGGGTATCGGCGCCGGGCCGCCGGCGAAAATATAATCAAGAAGGTAAACAATATCAGTGACATTTACCAATGCGTCACCGTTGGCATCACCCATCGTGTAGACCCACAGATCAACCGGCAGAGTCAGCGGCGTGTTGGGCGCTGTGGTTGACGTGAAGATCAGATCGCCCTCATACTTGCCGAGGGACAGTCCCACCGCATCGCCTCGTATCGTCAGGTCACCCATCGTCGTACCGGTATCGGGGAGCGGTGTCAACCAGGGTACCGTAGCGCTTGCCTGCCAGTCGAGACAGCCACCACCCACCGCGAACATCGTGACCGTCAGGTCAGTCGAACCTACCAGAGTGTAACAAAAGACGTAGACCAGTGAATCAACCGACATTCCCAGATCGGCATTCGACGGTGATGGCAGGATCGTCAGCGTAACCGCTACTTTCTCCGACGGGTTGATCGCCGTGAGCGAAGAAATGACAATAGTATCTTCATATACTCCCGGCGCCAGGCCAATAGGATCAACCTCGACTGTAACCGTGGAGGCATTGTATCCCTGCAGCGGCGCGACTGTCAGCCAAGAAGCACCGTAGGTGGCTGTCCAGTTGAGGGGAGGTGTTGCGGTCGCAGCAGTAATCATAATGTACTGTGGATCAATACCACCGTAGAGGCCACATTCGACGCCGGTAAAATACAGATTGTTCGTGCTGACATACAGTCGCTGTGGCACCTCCATCTTCCAGAAGGTAACCGGTATTGTTACCGGCGAGTTGGCGGCGTTGCCGGAGGTGATGGTAATCTCGGAATGATGCTGACCAAAGTAGACCTGCGAACCGTCAAAGGACACAATAACCACGCCGGGATCGCCCTGAACCGCCGAGCCGGTGTCGATGTCAACCGACATCCAGTCTACCGGCTCGCTGACCGTCCAGTCCATGATACCCCCGCCGTTGTTGTGAATCAGGAGAGTACGATCATAGGGGTCCTGGGTACCGGAACCGACAGCATAGAACGATTCCGGTTCGGCCCAGATTACCGGATAGGCGGAGAAAATCTCGAAGACGACAATCGCATACTGCGGATCGTTGGTGGCGGTCGGATCGCTGACCACGATCTGCTCGGTATAGACACCCGGCCCCAAACCGGCATTATCAACCATGACATCAATCACTGCCGTACCGACGCCGGCATAGGCGGACAGTGTCAGCCAGGTGGCGTTCTCGGTCGCCGTCCAGTTCAAGGTGCCTTGGCCGATATTGTCAATCAGCAACTGTTGTGAATCAGGATTGACATCATCCTGGAGCGACTGGAAGTAAAAACTGTCGGGTTCAAGATAAATAATTGGTGGTGGTACGGTTAGATTCAGGGTCACGGTGAATTCCTGAGGACTGTTGGTGGCTCCCGCCGCCGTCACCACTACCGTATCATAGTAGGTGCCCGCCGACAGGCCGGCAATGTTGGCTGTGATCACAACGGTGGAAGGTGCCGTTCCCTGATTCGGGTTGACCCCCAACCAGGCGGAACTCCAGGCCGTCTGCCAGTTTAAGGTCTGCCCGCCGCCGTTAGTAATTGTCTGCACCTGCGAGGTGGGATTACCGCCACCCACCTCCGCATTGAAGACGAATGAGCCGTTACTGAGCACAATCACCGGCGGTGGCTGAGGATCACCGATCTTAATCTGGCCTGCTATGAACTGGGGCGTTACCGATCCTCCAGTCTGCGGTGCCAGAGTAAAGGTTCCCGCCGGAGGATAGAAGGAAGAATCAATGCTGACAAACTGATCCGGTGTCCCTGACGGCACCGCGAACCAGATGGTGAATAGCAGCCCGTCACCCGGTGGCAGGGGATTCAAACCGCTGAAATCGACCATTCCCATCAGTACCTTACGGTTGGGATTATCGAGATTCAAAGTCAACATGGCACTTGGGGGAATCCGCGTGCCGATGTAGGAGACCGAATCGATCGATATATCGGCTGAATCCCAGATGAAAGGCAATGTGTAACCGCCCAGGTTCTCATCGTTCCACAAGGTCACCGGCACACCAACATCGACACCGGCAACTGTGGCAACGCTGTCAATCCTCACCGTGTCCGGCAGACCGGGATCGGGATCCTGAGCGACGGCGGAAACCGTCAGAACCAAAAAAGCGAGTAGGATGGTTATAATCCCTCTGTGAACCATCATGGTATACCTCCGTCATCCGATAGGGTCATTTGGCGAAGTCTCCTGCCGACCAGTAACATAAATTGAAATCTAATCCTTCGTTACCTTGACTTCATGCAAAAAACTGGAAGTCTGAGTTCTGAGCCGAAGAAATCACTCCGTATATCTTTTTAGGTAAGAAAAAGAAAAGCCTCGCTCTTGTCAAGCGGTATTTGCATATTCAGCAATGTGTTACGTTAAGACCGGTGGTATTAGCATAGACTAAGGAATCGTGCCCAAGCAAGGGACCGGCAGGACATCGTAACCTACAAATATACAGATTCCCGAAGGAAGCGGCTCTACTTGTCTCGGCCCCGCTCTACCTCAGTCGCTTAATGCTAAAAGTCACAGGCTCTGCCGATCAAATCCCGCAGCGCCAGCCAGAACCGGTAGACCTCGCCGCCGGAAAGGCTCGCCATACCGGTGTACGAACCCACCAAATCCTGACAGGTCAAGCGGGATTTATAGGGTGCGTTCACCAGGGCACCATTCAGATCGTGCCAGTCTTTGGAGATTATGGAAATGGCGCTTTCGCGTAATGACCTATTCCGGAAGGCACCAAATTGAGCGGCAAGCTGCCGATCGGCAAACTCAGTCGTCGGAAGGTTGCTCTCTATTTGTCGCAGGACTTCGCCACACCATTCCGGCATCGTCAAATTCCTGAACTCCGGCACCTCAAAACCTACATGCATAGCCATTGTCTCTACTCCTTATGCTAAATCCCAAAACTGTGCTGTCTAATATATCGACATTGTCAATCTATCCGATTGAGAAGAGATAGCAAGCATTATCTCAGGGTTGGTCGAAACCGCCGCGATTTCAGCCAATAGCTCTCTTCCTCTCCCGACCTATCTGTCACATTGCTGGTCGATTCACAGGCGAAATGGTTCAACTTTTCCTGCCGCAATTAACTGCAACCAGGCCGATTCATTTCACCAGCTATCCGCCGGCAAAAAAGACCTTGCCCACAGGTTTAAGATATACAATAATGTTACTTGAAAGCTGACGTAGGTGATATGTTTATCGGAATCTTTATACTTGCACTTGGCGTTCTCTTCCTGCTGAAAAGCGTCAGCCTGATTTACGGTGAAACCTGGAACCTGATCTGGCCGCTTCTGATCATCGCCTTTGGCGCTTCCCTGATTTTCAAAAGACGGCATGATTAGGGTTGCAGATTCCGGATTTGAACCCCCCTGGATCGACGCAGGCTTAACGGCGATGGTAGATGACCAATGCTTATGGATAACTTGAGATCGATGATGTATGATTATTATGGCCTGGTAATCGTTCTGATTGCGTTGCTGGCGTTGCCGATGATAGTGCGGCTGCGGCGGCGGGTTGCGGCGCTTATCACTGTCGGTTGGGGCCGACTCTATCTGGGAGTGATCCTGTTCCTGCTGGCCGGCGTTCTCAGGTTTATCGCAAGTATCCCTCAGTTTATGGCTCTCTTTCTGCCGTCTATGGCTGATTGGTTCAACCTGGCATCGCAGGCGGCGGTTGGACCGGGTTTAATCCTGATAATCTGGAGCCTTACCAGTATTTACTCTGGTGTTCGGCGTACAAAACAACAAACCAGCGACGACGCCGGCTGGCAGGAACTCTATTCCCACCTGCAGGAACTGGCGTTGCAGCCCTTATCCTTCGTCGAAGTGCTGAACATGAGCTTGAAGCAACTGGTGGAACGCTCCGGATCCGACGGCGCCACCGTGCTGCTGTTCAAGGAGAACAGCGAGGAATTAATCCTGACCGCTTTTGCCAACCTGTCGCCGGAAACCGCTCAAAAGCTGGATCGGCTGCCTCTGGCCGGTGATCTGTTCAGCCGAGCGCAGAAACTGGGACTGCCACAGTTGGTGAGCAATCTCGCCGATTCGGACAAGACTACGGCTGAACTCTTTACTGACACCGGCTACCTGTCGGCAGCAGTTATCCCCCTGTGTTCGCGGGAGAAAACACTGGGCAGCCTCGCTCTCTTCTCAACCAGGCCGTTTTATTACACGCATAAACGAGCTTTGCCGATCGTAACAGCCGCCAATTTCCTGGCGACCACGCTGGTAGGCATCCGCAGTCGCAAGGAGATCGGCAGGCTGAAAGAGAAGTTGCAACCTTCCGAAGAAGCCAAGCGCATTACCGAGGAGCTTTTTTTCCGACGCGGTGTCGGCGGCGACCTGCAACTGCGCGAGGCGGTCGAATTCGAGCGGGTTCGTCGGTTTTTCGACGCCGATGGCATCAAACTGGTAGCCAAAGGCGCCGACGGTGAGTTTCGTATTCAGGCATCTTCCGGCGGTGCCGAACTGGGGTTGCTTTTGGACCCACGCAAGCTTAGCGGCCTTAGTCGCGCTGTAACCGAGAAGAAGCTGCTGCTCTTGACTTCCCCCCAGGCAAAAACGGCCGGCGGCGGCTACGACTCGATGCCAAGACAGGTATTGTTTGTACCGGTACCATATCCGGGGCGGTATGACCTCGTTCTCCTGTTGGAAAGCGATACCGCTTCGCTCAAGTTCTCCAGCGAAAAGCTGTCGGCGGTACGGGTGGCCAGTGTGTATCTGGCCGATCTGCATTTTCTCTTCATGGAAAAACGCCAGGGAGAGAAATATCGCCACTCAGTCGAACAAGCGGCCGCAGTGATGGACAAGATCATGCGGTCAAATTCAGAAACTGAAATCGTTACGGCGCTGGTGGAAGCCGCCGTGCTCTTTCTGCCCGGTTGCCGGGCACGCCTGATCTGTCTTGCCAATCAAGCAACAGGTATCTACCGGCTGGTCGACGGGGCTGGTCTTAACCTGGCTATCGATCCCGATGGGAGTTTCACCGACGCGCTGGCTCAGATATTGAAGAACACCACTATTGGCGAGACGAGGATCAATAAACCGGCTCTTAGTGAGAGCCTGCCGGAGACGCATAGAATCAGATTCACCCAGGCCTTCGCCGGGGTGCCGGAGCAGGCACGGCAGCTTTTCCAGGTGATCAGGGAGGGGGACAGTCTCTACGGTTTCGTCATCCTTTATTTTGACATCAAGGAAAAGCTTGCTCCGGAATCGAAAGCGCTTTACCAGAAGCTAGTCGATCTGGCCGGTTTGCGGTTGGCAAGACTTAGTGACAGAGAAGCGTCTTCCATCTCGCTGGGGTCGGCTGATATGGATAGCAAACTGGGGGGGCTCCATAATTCTCTCCCCCGGACGCAAGAGCGGGAATTGTCGCGGAATAATAACAGGACGACGATGAAACCGCCCGCTAATACGTTGGCTAAATCTGACAGCAGCAATTCCAGTAATGGCAGTGCCAAACCTGTCATGAATAAGCTGATGGAAGGTGAGGATGTGGTTGATACCAATGACAGGGCGACCGGCCAGGATGAGATAAAGAACCACTCAAGGAAACTGAGGATCCTTGGCATTGACGACCAGGAGGTTATCCGCGAATTGCTAATCGATATTATCTCCGATTTGGGGCACCGCGTGGAAATGGTGGCTGATGGCGGATCCGGTTTGTCCCGTTTCACCGAGGAGGAATTCGATCTGGTGATAATCGGCGCGGCGCTCCCTGATCGCAGCGGTTGGGAGATCGCTGATGCGGTGAAGGCGCACTCGCCGCGGACACCGGTGATAATCCTCTCCGGCTGGGACTACGAGGAAAGCGCCAACGCTGCTGCCCGACAGAGCGCCGACTTTATTGTCACCAAGCCATTCAGGATGGAACAGCTCGGCGAGGCGATTTCCGCCGTAGAGACCCTTCTTTCCCACTGAAGCAGCCTTCAGACCCGCCACCCCCTTAGCCGATATATTCAGTAAAGCTAAGTACTTCTTGTTACGGGAGCCTATGGACAAGATTCGTTTAGTAGATACAATCGGTGACAGCAGGGAGCTGCTCTCGGTTCCGCAAATCCTGGGAGAGGTGCTGGAAGCGGTCGAAGGAGACGACGCTTCACCCGAAAAGATCGCGTCGATTATCCTCAAAGATGCGGCTTTGACCACTAAAGTACTGAAAGCGGCAAATTCCTCCTACTATTTCCGGGGGCAGGAAATCACGACGGTGCAGCAGGGCGTGCGTGTTCTCGGCGCCAATGCCTTGAAATGTATTGCCCTGTCGGTGGCGATCATGTCTAAACCGCGCGTAGAGCAGTTTGGTGATTTCGATATCACGTCGGTTTGCTTTCATCTGCTGGGAGTAGGGATTATCTCCCGCGCCATCGCGGAAAGGCTGGGAACGGTCAACAAGGAGGAGGCGTTTGTCGCCGGCCTGCTCCATGATCTGGGCGTCTCTATATCATGAACGTCTGTCCCAGACAGTTTGTTGAGGTGCAGGAACAGGTACAAAAGGGTGAGGATGTTATCGCTGTTGAAAAGGAGTACTTCGATGTCGATCACGCGGAATTGGGCGGTCTTATTGCCGCGAGATGGCATGTGCCGGTACAACTTCAGGAAGTAATTCGACTACACCATCGCAGTGACACCAGTGACAATCTGATGGTGAGTGTGGTTAGGTTGGCCAATGCGGTCACCAACAGTATTTATTCTAGCAACATCGAATCGGTAGGGCGATTGCTTGATGCCATCAATATCGATGAACAAATCCAGCGGCGTCTCGCCACCCATGAAGAGCTGGAACCACAACCGGAATGATTTCTTCAGAGACATAACCAGTGGCGACAGGTTGCTCAGATAGCTGTTGCCAGACGATTCAAATCCTTGTATTAGATAATTGGTATAAGTTAAGTTCTCAGAGGGTATGCTGTAAAGCTGACTGAGAAGAAAGAAGCGTCAGGATGTTGAAGACGACAGTTGTCGGTAACTATCCCAAGTTGCCGTCGCGACCGGGTGATACGAATATCCGCCGCCTGCTGCACCGGTTCGACAAGGGTAAGATAGCGCAAGCAGAACTTGACCAGGCATTCGCTGAGGTGACAGAGCGAGTCATCGGCGAACAAGTAGAGAGAGGAATCGATCTGCTGACCGACGGGCAGATCAGGTGGAATGATATCATCACACCGATAGCTGCGGGAGCGGCTGGCTTTCAAATCGGCGGCTTGATCCGCTGGTTTGACAATAATGTCCTTTATCGCAAACCGCAGATCATCTCGCCGATTAAGTGGACTAAGGCGATTACCGTCGACAATTTCAGTTTCGCCAGGGAGAAAACCAAGCGACCGATCAAGACTGTTTTGCCCGCTCCCTTTAGTTTCAGGCAGCTATCTGATGACCGCTATTACCGTGACAGCGACAGGCTGCTGGAAGATGTCGTGACACTCCTGCGCCGGGAAACAGAGAGTCTGATCGCCGCCGGTGCGACGCAGATTCAATTTGATGAACCGTCACTGCAATACCATCCGAAAGAGATCGCCACCGCCGCCGCCGCCATCAATGAAGTGACCAGGGGGCTTGATGCTACCTTCTGGCTCTGTTTCTATTTCGGCAGTGTGGAAGAGATTGTCAGCAAGTTTGACCTCTTCAACGTGCAGGTGATAGCGGCTGACTGTGTCTCACGACCGGAGAATTTCAGGGTGCTGCTGAACCTGAGCGGCGACTATAATGTCTGTTTCGGTCTTCTTGACGCGCGTAATATCAAGCTGGAGGAAAGGCGAACACTGCTGGAACAGTATGAAAAAATAGCATTGAAGTTTCCCGAAGCATATATCAGCCCCTCCTGCGGGCTGGAGTTTCTGCCTCATGTTGATGCTCTGAAAAAGCTGGAACTGTTGGCAGCAAGTGTGCAACGATTCAATGAAGGTGGCGGCGATGCTTAAGACAACCACAGTCGGCAGTTTTCCCAAGCCGGCTTACCTGCTAAAGGCGCGCACTCAATTCGCCAGGAAGAAGATCAGCGCCGACGAGTTGCAGGAACTAGAACAACAGGCCACCTGTGAATGGATCGCCCGACAGGAGGATATCGGTATCGATGTACTGGTTGATGGCGAAATGGAGCGGGGTGATATGACCACCTACTTCGCCGAAAAACTGCTGGGCATGGGGATCAGCGACCTGGTGCGTTCCTACGGCAATCGCTATTATCGCAAACCGATTGTCGAAGGCGAGCTGGAGCGACCGCAACCGATGACCATTGCCATGTTCAAGTACGCGCAGTCGCTCACCGACAAGCCGGTCAAGGGTATGCTGACCGGCCCTTACACGATGTGTGACTGGTCTTTTAACACCTACTACGAGACGCGCCGCGAGGTGGTGCTGGCTTTCGCCAGGTTGCTGCACGATGAAGTAACAGACCTTCAAGCCGCGGGGGCGAAGTATATCCAGATAGATGAACCGGCGATATCCACCCGCCCCGAAGAGCT
>JAGLUH010000434.1 GCA_023134875.1 Candidatus Zixiibacteriota bacterium | reverse complement strand
AGCTGCTCTATGCCTACTGCGAGGCGACGGTGCCGAAGATCACAGTCGTGACGAGAAAAGCCTATGGCGGCGCCTATGACGTGATGAGCTCAAAGCATGTGCGCGGCGATATGAACTATGCCTGGCCGTCGGCGGAAATCGCGGTGATGGGGGCGAAAGGCGCGGTGGAGATCATCTTCAAGAAGGAGATCGAGGCATCCGACGACCCGCAGAAAACCCTCGACGCAAAGATTGCCGAGTACACTGAGGAGTTTGCCAATCCCTATGGCGCCGCCGAAAGGGGTTATATCGACGACATCATCGAACCGGCGCAAACGCGACCGCGCATCATCCGCGCCCTGAACATGCTCGCCACCAAACGCGACTCCAACCCCCCCAAGAAACATGGGAATATCCCCTTGTAGACAACAATCTCGTTCTAATAACCATACGACATTGGTAGACAGTAGGTTACTTGTCCTTGACAACATAAGAGAACTTCAGTATATTGATTGTTAATGGGCTTGAGTATAAATGATTGTGAGTCATTAAGGATTTTGTTTTATGATGTTGTTCCGACTATTCGTTTAAGGGGATGTCCCCTAATCTTCACCAAGAGCAAGGGGAAGGAACAAAAGCAATGAACAATTCTGATCTGAGTAACAAGACATCGTCAAAACTGAAAATACATGAATTACGCCGATTTGAGGATTTTCCGTCATGGATAAGGCCAGAGCAATTGGCAGTTTTCCTTCGTGAGAGCCTCAAGCCCTATGATGATCCACTACCAGATGTAAAACAGGGAATCACCGACGCGCTCTTGCCGCGCAACGGAGAACCCGGATTTGTCCTAATCGCGGAAATCGACCAGCAACCGGTTGCAGCACTTATAATGCTGCGGACAGGGATGAAAGGTTACGTGCCAGAGAATCTCCTGTTATGGGTTGCAGTGGATCAATCGGTACGGGGAAAAGGAGTCGGCAGCCAGATTATCAGGCGTTCATTCGAATTGGCTGATGGTGATGTCAAGCTGCATGTCGAGTACGATAATCCGGCAAAACGTCTCTACGAACGTTTGGGAATGACAAGCGAGTATGCCGAGATGAGGTATCACAAGTGAACCGCATTACAATTAACCTTCACAGGTTAAGGCACAACCTCAAGAGGATCAAGCAATGGATGGACGCGCATCCGGCAACTTGGACGGTGGTGACGAAAGTGCTATGTGGTCACGCGGATACCTTGCGTGCCTTACAGTTGCTGGGTGTCCGCTCGATGGGAGACTCGCGACTAGCCAATCTGAAGGCTATTGAGAAGATCATTCCCGATTTCGAGTCCTGGTATTTGCGAGTCTCAGATTTGTCGTCCGCCAACGAGGTCGCAACTCTGGCAGATGTCAGCCTCAACAGCGAAATAGAGGTTATCAGGATTCTCAATGAGGAAGCAAAGCGACAGGACAAGGTTCATCGAATCATTATTATGATTGAGCTTGGTGATCTACGTGAGGGAATCCTGCCTGGGTCATTAGTAAGATTCTATGAGCGTGTCTTCGAGTTGCCCAACATAGAGGTTCTCGGTATCGGAGCCAATCTCGGTTGCCTCGCTGGCGCGGTACCGAACGTTGACCAATTCACGCAGCTTGCTCTTTACCGCGAGCTTCTGGAGTTAAAGTTCCAGCGCAAGATACCAATGATCTCAGGGGGTTCCTCATCTGTCCTGCCGTTATTACTGGATGGAAAGCTTCCGAAGGCAATAAATCATTTTCGTATCGGTGAAGCGATCTTCCTGGGGACAGACCTTGTAAATGGCGGAACCCTACCCGGGCTTCGTGATGACGTGGTATTGTTGGAAGCAGAGATAGCGGAAATCAAGGAGAAGGGGCTTGTCCCATTGTCGGAGACAGCTTCCATGACGCCCTTCGAGTCAGCAGATACTGAAGAGGATCTGTCACCAGGTCAGAGAGGATATCGGGCTCTGATTAGTGTTGGTCAACTGGACACGGATATAGCTGGTCTTACTCCGGTCGATCCTGAACACCGAATTGCCGGAGCGAGTAGCGACATCACCGTAGTCAATCTTGGCAGTGATGCTGGCGGGCTGAAAGTCGGAGACTCCATCAAGTTTCAAGTGAACTACTCCGCAATGCTGCATCTGATGATTGGGAAGTACGTGGCGAAGGTGGTCACTCCTTCGTTAAGTGAGCTTGAGGATATTCCCAAAGCCGAGATGCTGGAAGTCGAACCGGCAGTCGAAATGATTGGTGAGCAGGAATCACAATGACCGAGCTAATCAAGTCCGTAACCCACCTCAGCGAAGTGCCAGGTGGGTTTATATGACGACAAGTTCATCAATCGGCAATGGCACCGTTTCTTGACCATAGCAGTTATTTCTTGCGCCGCCAGGAACCCC
>JAGLUH010000433.1 GCA_023134875.1 Candidatus Zixiibacteriota bacterium | reverse complement strand
GCAGGTAAGCAGTGCATGAATTTGACGTCCGGGTTGCCGGTAAGCTTCATCGCTTCGGCGTTAACCTGGTAGGGTTTGAGCAGCTTGATGCGCTCTTCCCACACCGAGTCCGCCTCGCCCATCGACACCCATACATCTGTGTACAGGTAATCGGCGCCCTTGACGCCCTTGGCCACATCATCGGTGATGGTCAAGCGAGCGCCGGTCTCCTTGGCGATAGCCTTGCACGTTTTGACCAGGCTTTCCTCGGGCCAGTTCGCCTTCGGGGCACACAAGCGCACGTCCATGCCCAGTTTCACGCCGCCGACCATGAGCGAGTTGCCCATGTTATTATGGGCATCGCCCATATAGGTGTATGCGATATCGGAGATGTCCTTGGTGCTGTGCTCGGTCATCGTGAGCACATCAGCCAGGATCTGGGTGGGGTGGTACTCGTCGGTCAGCCCGTTCCAGACCGGAACACCCGCGTATTCCGCCAGGGTCTCGACGGTCTCCTGTGCGAAGCCACGGTACTCGATCCCGTCATATGTGCGGCCGAGCACCCGAGCCGTGTCCTTCATGGTTTCTTTATGTCCGATGTGTGAACCAGCGGGACCCATGTAGGTCACGTTGGCGCCCTGATCGTAGGCCGCGACCTCGAAAGAGGTGCGTGTACGCGTCGAGGACTTCTCAAAGATCAGGCAGATATTCTTGCCAGATAGTGTTTTCTGCTCGTAGCCGCCGTACTTGGCAGCCTTGAGATCCGCAGAGAGTTCGAGCATAAACTTGATCTCCTTGGGGGTGAAATCCAGAAGTTTTACAAAATTGCGATGACGTAGATTGAATGCCATGATTCCCTCCTTTAGGAATGGCTATGGTTTGGTATTAGAAAATCTGACCCGGGAAGAAAACGCCCGCGGTTAATACGAGCGCATACAATAGGAAAAGGATAAGCATCAATGGCGCCACAAAACGCAGCCATTTTTGATAACCTACCCGCCCAAGCGCCAGCCCACCCATCACGACCGCGAAAGTGGGGTTGACCAAATTGAGCAGCCCACTGGCCGACTGGTAAGCGGTGACAACCAGGCTCCGGTCGATACTGGCGATATCCGCAAGCGGCGCCATGATGGGCATGGTCACCGTCGCCAATCCGGATGAGGATGGGATCAGGAAACCGAGCGGCAGGTATAGGAGATGGGTGATGTTCACGAACACCGCCCCACCCATAGTATTAAGCAGGCCCTCTGCCCAGGCCAGCACTGTGTCCACGATCAACCCATTGTTCATGATCACGCTCACGCCGCGAGCGACGCCGATGATCAGCGCCACACCGAGCATGTCGCGTGCGCCATTGACAAAGGTCTCTGAGATGGCGGTCTCTCCCATGCGCCCCACGAAACCGATCACGATGGCGAAGAAAAGGAACAGCGCAGCAAACTCACCGAACCACCAATCCAACTGTGGAATGCCGAGGCCCAGGTCATTCCAGGGAATCACGCTGTATATCATGATCAAGAAGGCTAACGCAAACAGGAGCATGATCGCTTTGCGCCGCCCGCTGAACTCTGGCTGTGTCTCAGCTTGTAAATCGCGCAGGAAATGTTTCTCGTTTTCATCCTTCTTATCGTAGACAAGTGATTTGGAGGGATCCGCCCGCACCTTCTCGGCGTATCGTGTCACGAAAATGATGCCGATGAGCGTGCCGACAACGAGGATGAATAGTCTTGAGACCATCCCATCAGCGATGCTTATGCCTGCGAACGCTGAGGCAACGCCTGTGGCGAAGGGGTTAACCGTCGAAGCAAGGACGCCGATTCCCGCGCCAATCATGACGACGGCCACACCGACCAAGGCGTCATAACCCGCCGCAATCATCACGGCGACGATCAAGCCGTAGAAAGCCAGCGTCTCCTCCGCCATGCCGTAAGTCGTGCCGCCGACCGCAAAGACGGTCATCAATATGGCGATCATCCACTTTTCCTTGCCCTTCAAGCCGGTGGTGATTTTGTAGATGCCGGCATCGATAGCGCCGGTCTCCATCGTGATCGCCAAAAAACCGCCGATGACGAGGACGAAAAAGGCCACGTCGATGGCGCCGTAGAGTTCACCAACGTTGTAGATGCTGATACTGCCATCCTCGGCCTGGATGCCGAAGGTGCCGTTAACGATCGCCAGGAGCCCATCGGAGATAATCCGCTGCGGGTTTGATTCAACCTCGTGGTAGCTGCCCGGGATCGGATCGCCGTCCGCGTTCAGCTCGTACTGTCCAGCAGGGACGACCCATGTGGCGATGACCACCACAATGATCAATAGAAATAAAATAGTAAATGCGCTTGGGAACTTGAACCCCTTTTTTTCTTTGTTTTCAGCCATGTCTAAGAGCTCCTTTTCTGGATCGTTTGTTGTTGAACATCAGTTGGCTTGCAGCTTTTTTGTACTCTTTGTCCCAAGTACCAACCCCGGTACAGTCCAAGGACATGGTTTA
>JAGLUH010000432.1 GCA_023134875.1 Candidatus Zixiibacteriota bacterium | reverse complement strand
ACAACGATGTTTACTATCAGGTTTCACACGATTATGGCGTTAGCTGGGATCCACGGGTGAATGTCAGCCAGAACGTCGACGGCGAAGAAGGGTATCGTCCGTACACGGACCTGTCGGCTTTGATTACCTCCGATAACAACCTTCACGTTGTCTGGGGAGCTCGGTTCTGGCCGGCTGACGCTAACTCGGGTGGTCAGGCCGGACTGTTGAGAGGCTGTATTTTCCACTGGTCGGAGGATAACCCCTACCTTCGGACGGTCCACAACTTCGAGTGGGATCAGACCGATTGCAGCGGCGGTGCCTGGGAGTTGCAGGCTTCGAAGATGAGCCTTTCCGAGTGCGATGGTAAACTGTATGTATTGTTTGTGCAGTTTAACGACCTTCCGCACGGTGTTTATGATGACTGCGCGGCTGAGGGCAATCCCGGCTTTCCGGTGGGCGCCGCCAACGGTGATTTGTACCTGACCATTTCCAGCGACTGGGGTTTGACCTGGGATGAGGTCCGCAACCTGACCAACTCCCGCACTCCCGGCTGCGACTCCTCGGGCGGAGCTGGCGGTCCCTGCGATAACGACCACTGGCCGTCGATGGCGAGGTTTGGCACAAATTATGTCGGTGATTTCAGCGCTGCTGAAATAGTCGTCCCGGCCGGCAGCAGCGATCCGGGCAGCTACTACCTTGACGTTTTATATATCAATGACCATAGCGCCGGCGCTGTGGTGCAGGAAGAGGGATTCTGGGCGGAGGCCGAGGTGAGATGGTTCCGGCTGCCGTGCGTGGAGCCGATAACGAAATCAATGTTCAGTATATCACCGGGTGATGTTAGTTACCCCTCCTGGTCCAAGCATGGTGCGCAGCATGATATGCAGGTAACGATTGAGAATGGTGGGAATGCCACTTTGAACTACAGTATCACCCTGGAGGAAGAGACCGGCCCGGCCGGGTGGCTTTCTTATGCCGATTTCAGCGGCTCCGTTTCATTCGGTCTTGACAACAGTGAGACCGGTACGATCTCTTTGAATTACGGTGGCGTTGTCAACGATCCCGGAACCATCGTCAGCCTGGTGGGTCGTTTGATCTTCACATCTAATGCTGCTACTTCTCCTGACACCTTCCCTATCAGCCACACTGTGACAGATACGTTGTATGCGCCGATATGGGATACAATCCAGACTTCGTGTCTTGCTCTGACCGTAGCCAACACGGGCAACTTTGGCAACCGGGGTATCAGCGGGGTTAATATGGACTATGTCGCTTTTGGCGACTGCGACAGCGCTGCCGCCGTCTATGTGAATGACGGCTCCCCGGTCGTCGGCTACGTGAAGGGTGCTGATACTATCGTCAACTTCTCCATATTCAACACGACTTACGTAGACGAAAGCGGGTTTGTGCCGCTCGGTGATCATAGCCCCACAAACGACACGGGCGATTACGAGGTCTTCCAAAGCGGCAAGTTTGTCACCCACGATTCGCTTATCGCGGTTGAGAAAGTCTGGTATGCCCCCAAGCCCTCCGATAGCTGCTGTTTCGTGATCGGGCGGATGATGATCTACTTAAACCGTGATACATCCGTCACCGGCCTGCGCGTGGGGGAAGCGATCGACTGGGATATCCCCTCCGACTCCGGCTTTGACAACGGCTCCGGTTTCGATTCCGATCGTAATCTGATTTACCAGTTCGGCGGCGAGTATGACCAGGACGACTCCACCGAGTGCCAGGACAATGATCGTCGCTTTGGCGGTCTTGCATTCCTCGACCGTTATCTGAACGGTGTCAGGGCGCCGGGTGCGCCGCATGGTGCCTACACTGCCGATAACGCCACCTACGTCTACCCGAACCAGGCCTTTGTCCCGAAGGAGCTGTTTGTCAATATGGAGGACAGTGGATACTCTCTCTTTTCGTCAGCGCACCCCGACTCTCTGCTCGTTGACTTGCACACGGTCATGACGTTTGATACCGGCCTTGCTCTCACATCGGCTGACACCTACGTATACTACGTCGAGCTTGTTACGATTCAAGATGGGACATTGTCCGACCTTCAGAGCGCCGTCGATACGGGCCAACAATGGTACTTGAATCATTTCAGCAGCGGCTGCTGTCAAAACCGGGGTAATGTGGACGGCATTGGTGCGATCAATGTTGGTGATGTGGTTTACCTCACTGACTTTCTGTTCCAGGGTGGTGATCCGGCTCCGTGTGAAGAGGAGGCCAACGTCGACGGCATGGGTGGGATTAATGTCGGCGACCTGATCTATCTGATTGACTACGTATTCTTTGGCGGTACGGCGCCGCCTCCGTGTTGATCGCGGTAAGAGGAGGCAGGGCCGCGCTCATCATCAGGGCTGTGAGCGGAAAAAAACGATTGTTGCGTTGAGCCGCGGCCTCTATATTGTCCCCATGGATCCGGAGAGGCGTCAACATTTCATGCGGCTCGCCTTTGACGAAGCCCGGCAGGCCTTTGAGGAAGCTGAGACACCGGTCGGCGCCGTTGTTGTCTTTGAGGATAGGGTGATCGGGAGAGGACACAATCAGACGGAAAGACTCCACGACGCTACCGCCCACGCGGAAATGATAGCCCTCTCCGCCGCCTTCAACCATTTCGGCGACTGGCGTCTTCAAGACTGCACCCTGTTCTCAACACTGGAACCGTGTCCGATGTGTGCCGGAGCAGCCGTGTTGTCACGGGTAAAGACAATTGTCTATGGTGTCGCCGATCCCAAATTCGGCGCCTGCGGGTCGATTCTGGATATTCCGTCGGAAAAAAGACTGAACCACCGCATTGAGGTTGTCGGCGGAGTTATGGAGACCGAGGTGTCCGAGTTGATGAAGCTGTTTTTCCAGCAGGTGCGAAAAAACAAGGCCCGCATCAATTGACTGAACCAAACTGGAACTACGCCAGGGAATTCAAAAAGAGCAAGGCTCTCGCCATCGCCCTTCTGGTAGTGGCGCCTGTCGTCTATTTGCTCGTTGCCTGCATGATTCAGATCGACCCGAGAACCGGCGGCGAGGTTGACATGCTGTTTTACGTTCTTATGATTGTGGCTATGGTTCAACCGGCGGCGGCGCTTTTAATTAAACGTTTCCACCTGAACAGGTACCGCCCCGACGGGACTTCCCGTATGAGTCCGGGGCAGCTTTTCACAAGCATCAGTGTTATTGAGTTTATTCTCGTTGAGTCAGTATATATTTATGGATTGGTAGTATATATTATTACCGGCCACATGATGAGAATGTTGTCCTTCTATCCGGTGGCGGTGATCTGGTCGGTGATTTACTGGCCGCGACGATCGGCATGGGATAAGTTTAGTCGGGTTATCGAGGTGAAGTGATGCATGACGAGGAAAACAACAGCTACGACCTGAGCCAGCTCATTATAAGACCGCTCTACTTCGGCCTGGTCGTTAACATTCTCATACCCGCTGCCGGGCTTCTGATCTGCCACTACGTCGACAGCAACTACGGACGGGGCAACGTCATCGGTGATCTGGCCAACCCGCTGTTTTTCATCTTCGTCGCGTTGGCGCTGCTGCAGGCTGTTTTCTCCCTGTGGTGGCGTACGAAAAGGCTTCGCCGCCCGATGGTCAGAACAATAGAGACGTTCGAACAGGAAATGGTCACCGGCTTGCTGCGCGCCTGCCGACCGGTGTTTATTGTCATTGCCGCCTTATCAGCCTATGGCTATCTATACTTTTTCCTCACCGGCCGCTTCACTGAGACGGTTGTTTTCATCTTTTTCTCTTTTATCGTCTTTCAACTGGTGCGCCCCCGGCACGGGTTCGCGCGCAAGCTTGTCGCTCGGCAAAAAAAGCTGATCGAGCAGGGGACGACGGTGGATCTAAGATAGTAGCAGCTTGCCACTGCCGTGATGAGTGTGTAGGTCAAGGCTCCCGTGAGGTTGTGCTTGTGGCGAAACGCAGGATTTCGCGAT
>JAGLUH010000431.1 GCA_023134875.1 Candidatus Zixiibacteriota bacterium | reverse complement strand
TCGAGGCGATTTCATCCTCCATCTGAATGAACTTACCCCCTATTTTAGGCAGGGCGCGGGCCAGACCCTCGGCGATTTCGGTAGAAGGCGTAATCGGATAGCCGGCGAAGAACTTCAAACCACCCAGAAGAGCGCCTTCAATCACCGCTTCATTGCCCTGCAACAATCTAATTTCTGTGCCCATATCTTCTTCGACTCCTACTTCTCGTTGGAAATGATAGCTAGGTCAGGGCAATGCAGCCAGCAAATGGCGCACTGGGTGCACTTTTCCGGACTGGTGATAAGTGGTTTGCCGTCTCGGTCTGCCGTGAAAACCTGGTGCGGGCACAAGTCGATACAGATGCCACAGCCTTTGCACCAGTGCATAAATATGGTCAGCGGCTCCCGACCACCCCCGGTAGTCCCAGCCTCCGGCGGGTGTTTCTCCGATTCGCTCGTCTGCTCGGTCATAGCAGTTGTACTCCTTGACGTCTATCTATTAGCAACGGCCATCACTATTTTCTGGCTTTCGTTCCGGTCTTACTTGTCCTCGTGGTTGATTTACTGGCTGTACTCTTCCTGGTCGCGCTCTTGCCTGCGACCGTTTTCTTCGTTGTTTTCTTCTTGACAGCCCTTTTCCCGGTCGTCGTTTTCTTGGCCGCGATTTTCCGAGCTGCACTCTTCTTTGCAGTCGACTTCTTAGCAACAGCTTTCTTGGCTATGCTTTTTTTCTTTGTCGATTTCCTGGTCACACTCTTCTTCCGGGCTGGTTTAGCGGCGGTTTTTTTCTTCTGCGTCTTCACCGCTTTAAGTTTCTTATACATAAGATCGGCGATTTCCGCCGGCGATACAGCTACCGGAATACCAACGGTGTTAAGCGCTTTGACCTTCTCCGCAGCCGTACCGGTACCGCCGGAGATAATCGCGCCGGCATGTCCCATTCTCTTGCCGGGAGGAGCGGTACGACCGGCGATGAAGGCCACTACCGGCTTGGTCACATACTTCTTGATATAGAGAGCCGCTTCCTCTTCATCAGTGCCGCCGATCTCGCCGATCATGACGATTCCCTTCGTCTTTGGATCAGCCTCGAAACGCTCCAGGCAGTCGATGAAATTAGTGCCAATAATCGGATCGCCACCGATGCCGATACAGGTGGATTGACCCAAATCCCTTATGGTGAGGTTGTAAACGACTTCATAGGTCAGCGTGCCGGAGCGGGAAACCACACCGATATCGCCCTTCTTGTGAATCTGACCCGGCATAATGCCAACCTTGGTTACTCCCGGATGAATAATACCGGGAGAGTTGGGGCCGATCAGCCTTACACCCCGTCTCTTCAGATAATCATAAACCTGAAGCATATCGTTGGTGGGGACACCCTCGGTGATGCAGACGATCAACTCAATGCCGGCATCGGCAGCCTCATAGATGGCGTCCACCGCAAATGCCACCGGCACAAAGAGAATCGAGGTGTTAGCCCTGGTTTTCTTGACCGCTTCCGCCACTGAATCGAAGATGGGAATACCCTCAAAGCCGCTGCCGCCCTTGCCCGGCGTGACACCGGCGACGATGTTGGTGCCATATTCCTTCATCTGCCTGGTATGGAAGGAGCCGTCCCGGCCGGTTATGCCCTGGACGACCACCCTGGTCTTTTTATCTACTAAAATACCCATTTCCCTGATCCTCTCAATTTAAGCCGGCGAGTTCAATTGCCCTGGTGACCACGCCGACCATCGTGTCGGCGCTCTGAAGCTGTGAATTAGCCAGTATCTTCTTGGCTTCTTCCTCGTTGGTGCCGGTGAGACGAACAACGATTGGCACTGACGGTTTGAACTCCTCGACCGCCCGCACGATACCGGTAGCGACATCGTCACAGCGGGTGATGCCGCCGAAGATATTGAACAGAATCGCCTTGACTCCCGGGTCACGCAGAATAATACGCATCGCCGTGACGACTTTTTCCGGATTAGAGGAGCCGCCGATATCAAGGAAGTTCGCCGGCTGGCCGCCATGATGCTTGACCAAATCCATCGTCGCCATCGCCAGACCGGCGCCGTTGACGACACAACCGATGTTACCCTCCAGACCGACGAAGGAAAGACCCATCTGGCGCGCCTCGTTCTCCGATTGTTCGCTGGCTTCCACTTCGCGGAGTTCCTCCAAGTCGCGGTGACGGTAGAGACCGTTATCGTCGATGTTGATCTTGGCATCGATTGCAATCACCTCGCCGGCGGGTGTCGTTACCAGCGGGTTGATCTCAACCAGGGAGGTGTCGGAATTGATAAAGCAATCATAGAGCTGCATGATGATCTTGGCGGCGGCGGCAGCGGTCTTGGGATTAGCATATATCTTCGTCGCCAGGTTACGCGCTTCAAACATCCGCAAACCGACCAGCGGATCAACATGCCACTTGTGAATCTTCTCCGGAGTCTTGGCGGCGACCTCTTCGATATCGATACCGCCCTCGGCGGAGACCATAATCACCGGCTTCTTGGCGGCGCGATCGATGATGATCCCGACATACGATTTGTGGGCGATATCCACTGCCTCAGTGACGAGCACCTTCTTGACCGTCAAGCCCTTGATATCCATTCCCAGGATATTCTGCGCGTTATCATAAGCGCTCTTGGTGTCCGGACAATGCTTGATGCCACCCGCTTTACCGCGACCGCCGACATGCACCTGGCTTTTCACCATCACCGGCGCGCCATACTCGGCGGCGATATCGCGCACTTCTTCGGGCGTGTAGGCAACTTTACCCCTCGGCACGTTGATCCCGAAGGATGCGAAGAGCTCTCTGGCCTGATACTCATGAATCTTCATCTACGCAGCTCCTTCACCTTCCATTAGCTTCTCTATGCAGATATGCTTTAACTTCATTCAGCAGAATTTCATATTCGTTCTTGTTGGGGTCATCCAGAACCATCTCCAGGAGATGGTCAAGGATTTCTCCCACCAGTTTGCCTTCCTCAAGATTGAGTTCCGCCATGATCTGGTTGCCGTTGATGGCCAAATCGTGCAGGCCAAAAGGCGGTTTGCGTTCGATCTCCGCGATGATACGGTGTTGCAGTTCATCGACATCATCGGTGCTACCACCCATGCCCTGACCGACAACGTCGGCGCGCCTCAGGTCAAGCAGATCAAAAATCAAATCCTCGCCCAGCTTGCGGATCAGCCGTCGCAGTCCCTTGTCGGTGACCTCGGTAGTGAACATGTGCTTTTCCACCAGCAGGCTTACCTCATCGATAAAGCGACCAGAATAGCGGAGTCGCTGCAATGCGCTCCGGGCCAGGCGGGCACCGACGGCCTCATGGCCGTAGAAAGTCGCGCCATCCTCCGTCTCACGCTTAGTCTGGGGTTTGGCGATATCATGCCACAACGCCGCCATGCGCAGCAGCAGTCGCGGCGGCGCTGCATCAATCGTGTAAAGCGTGTGCTCAAATACCGGATAAGCGTGGTAGGGACCGGGCTGCTCAACACCAATCGTCGCTACCAGTTCCGGCAACACCTCCGCCAGCATTTCGGTCTGTTGCATCAACTTGAAGCCAAGCGAGGGTTTCTCGGCACGCGTGAGGAGTTTATTCAATTCCTCGGCGATGCGCTCCGGAGAGACAGTGGCAATCATGGACGCATTAGCGGTAATAGCGGCCAGTGTTTCCGGCTCGACAGTAAACTCGAAGCGGGCGGCAAACTGCACCGCGCGCAACATGCGCAGCGGGTCCTCGGTAAAGGATGCCGGTGAAGTAAAGCGAATCCGTTTCGCCTCGATATCGGCGCGACCGTTGAGGGGATCGACATACTCTCCGGTGGTAACTTCGCGAGCGATGGCATTAATCGTGAAATCACGCCGCGCCAGGTCATCAGCCACACCCAGATTGTGGTCGAAATCCACCTCGAAATCGCGATGACCGACGCCGGTAGAAAACTCCTTGCGGGGAAGCACAAAATCGAAGATGGCGGCGGGACGGGTACCATTAGGGGGTTGACTGAATTTGATCACACCGAAAGTGCGACCGACGATATCGACACGGCCAAATCGTCTGAGAATGGAACAAAGCCGGCGATAGGGTATACCGGTGACCAGGAAGTCGATATCCTTGGACTGCGGCTGACCGGAGATCAGGGAGTCACGTACCGCACCGCCGACTTCGTAGAGCCTGCCGACACTGGAAAGCGATTCAACTAACTCCTGCTTCAGTCTCACAATGCGTCCGCCTACGCTTCGATTATTGTTCCGGCGTTACCGAAAATCGCCTCGGCAGCCTTGTCAATTGATGATATCACGACCTGTTCACCACCCGCTCTGAGAAAACCGAGAGCCGCTTCGATCTTCGGCCCCATGCTTCCCGGCGGAAACTGACCATCCGCCAGGTACTGCGCCGCCGCCGCTGCCGTCAGGTGATCGAGCGAACGCTCAGTCGGTTTGCCATAATCAAGGGCAACTTTGTCAACACCGGTGAGAATCACCAGCAACTCGGCGCCAATCTGGTCCGCCAGTAATGCCGAGGCGCGATCCTTGTCGATGACGGCATCGACTCCCTCCAGCGTGCCGTCAGTTTCGACATATACCGGTATCCCGCCACCGCCGGCAGCGATCACGATAGTGCCGTCGGCGACGAGCTTCCTGATAATGTCCGCCTCGACAATTCTTTTCGGGTGGGGCGAACCGACTACGCGACGCCAACCCCGGTTAGCATCCTGCTTCATCACCCAACCCCGCTCACTCTGAAAAGAAGCAGCCTCGGATTCGGTATAGAACTGACCGATATATTTCTTCGGATCGGTCAGTTCCGGGTCATCCTGGTCGACTATCACCTGCGTTATTACGGCTACAACATCGCGTTTGATCTTCTCGCGGTGGAGCCGGTTGTAAAGTGATTGCGCAATCATGTAACCCATGCCGCCCTCGGTATCGGCGACACAGATTCCCAGCGGCAGAATCGGCGCTTTGTCCCGACCCAGCTCGACGCGCAGGATAGCATTGCCAACCTGAGGGCCGTTGCCATGCGAAAGAACCAGATTATAGTCCCGCCGCACCAGTTCAATCAACCCGCCCAGCGAACTGCGCGTATTGGCGAACTGATTGGCAATGGTATCTTCCCTATCCTGATGAGTTATGGCGTTGCCGCCCAGGGCGACAACCGCAGTCGGGGACATCGTCACTTCTTTCTTTTCTTCTGTACTTCCGGTAGCACTGCCGTCAATATCTCCTCAAGGGTCGGATGACCGATCTCCTGCAGCTCATAGGTAACCCGCGCCGACGGCTTAGTGATCTTGACTATGCGCCGCAAGTCGATCGGTGTGCCGATAATCACACTGTCACACTCGGTGGCGGCGATGGTCGCTTCCAGGTCTTTGATCTGTTTACCGCCGTAGCCCATCGCCGGCAGTAGAGCACCGATATCCGGATACATGGCAAAGGTATCTTTCAACGTGCCTTTCAGAAAGGGGCGCGGATCGACGACTTCCGCCGCGCCGAATTTCTCCGCCGCCACCATACCGGCGCCGTAAGCCATTTCGCCATGAGTGACGGTAGGGCCATCCTCCACCACCAACACGCGCTGGCCGGTGATTGCTTCCGGATTGTCGACACTGATCGGCGAAGCGCCTTCGATGATTACGGCAGTCGGGTTATAGTCCATGATATTAGTGCGCACGACTTCGATACTCTCGGGGTCGGCGGTCTCGATCTTGTTCATCACGACGATATCGGCGGCCAGCAGATTGGACTCACCGGGGAAGTAGGAAATCTCATGGCCGGCGCGATGTGGATCGACGACAGTGATGTAGACATCGGGCAGATAAAAGGGAAGATCGTTGTTGCCGCCGTCCCAGACGATGATATCTGCTTCCTTTTCCGCCTCTTTCAAGATCACGCCGTAGTCGACACCGGCATAAACCACCTGCCCGCGCATAATATGTGGCTCATACTCTTCCATCTCTTCAATGGTGCATTTATGCTTTTTCAAATCACCCAGCGTAGCAAACCGCTGGCAGGTCTGCTTTACCAAGTCGCCGTAGGGCATCGGGTGCCTGATGGCCGCCACCTTGAATCCCATATTCTTGAGAATCTCACAAACCCGACGGGTGGTCTGGCTTTTGCCGGAACCGGTACGAACCGCACAGATCGCCACCACCGGTTTCTTTGACTGAATCATGGTATCGCGCGCACCCAACAGGGTAAAATTGGCACCGGTGGTCAGCACCGCCGAGGCCTTGTGCATTACATACTCGTGAGTAACATCAGAGTAGGCAAACACCACCTCGTTGATCTCATGCTCCTGGATAAGCTGGTAGAGGTCATCTTCCGGGTAGATCGGAATTCCCTTAGGGTAGAGCGGCCCGGTTAGTTCCTTCGGGTACTTACGCCCGTCGATATCCGGAATCTGCGTCGCGGTGAAACAGACCACCTCGACACTCTTGTCGTTGCGGTATCTACAATTGAAGTTATGAAAATCGCGACCGGCAGCCCCCATAATGATTATCTTTTTTCTCTTCTTAGCCATTTTGCACTATCTCCATCTGAGATTGATTGTCACAGCTCCAGGTGAAAACACTGAAACATCTCGCTATCGCCATCAGACTATTCAGACGGCAGAAGCCCGCCAGATAATCTCAATGAAGTAGGCCTGCTCGCCGCTCAACATACCTTTGCTCTGTTTGCGAATCTCAGCCATTGATATAGTTTCTGTTCAACTCCGGAATTCGAACCTTCTGGAGAATAATGCCTTATCCTGTGTGAAGCGTGAATTTTTTCACACCAATCTCAGCAAACAGTCTGACAATATAGGTTTTGCCCGCAACCTGTCAACCGGTTTTCGGACGCTATCTTACGCTATTTACTCGCTGCTTGTAACTACCAACCCAGCCGCCGGACGCGTCCCGATCAAGGCAAGCGGGAATTGTTAATCTATTGTTATTCTTGCTCTTGGGGGAAATCCGCAAACGATACTGCAATCTCAAATATCGACCATCAGCCCCTCTTTGGCCTGATAGACTTGCCTGAGTCCCTGCCGGCGGCAGTGTTCCTTTACTTTCTTGAAATCAAACTCCTCCGGCAGGTGAGTCAGCAGCACTCTCTTAACGCTATGCTCTACCGCCACTGCCGGAAGCTGCGTAAGATCGACATGCATACCGTCGAGTACCAGCAGGTCAGTATCTGCAAGTACCGGCAGCAGATCATCAAGGTCGCCCAGGTCGGCGGAGTAGACGATCTTCCTGCCGCCTGACTCGATGACAAAGGAGTAGCATTCCCACTTATTGGCCAGGCGTGCCCCGCGGAGATGTTTGGCGTGACCTTGAAGGTGACTGTTTGCCTGTGGCGTCACCTTGAGATTGATCATTTCCAGCGAGAAGCTCCTGGTGATCTTATGCAGTTCAAGCTCGAATCCGAGTTTGTGGGGAAACAAATAGGTGAGATTCAACAGCCGTCTCATGCCGCCGACAGCTTCAGCCGGAAGAAAGATATCAAGCCGTTGTCGCCGCTCAAGGAGATAGTTCATCTGGATAAACAGCGGCACGCCGATAAAATGGTCAGAATGCATATGGGATATGAAGATCGTCCCAATCTGACGCGGGTCAACATCAAGGCGTCGCAGAGCGGATGATAAACCCTCGCCGGCATCAAAGAGAAGCAGCCGCCCGCCCTGCCTGACCAGATAACTTGAACCGGCCAGTTTCGGATGCGGCATCCCTGAGGCACAGCCGATTACTTGAAATGTCAGCATATTATTTCTTTCGCTCCTGATGATACTCAAGGTAATCGATACCCTTCGGCGTCAACTCATAATAAGTATGATTACGATGTTTGATCCACTTGTTTTTGACAATCCCTTTGCGGTACTGCATCATCAGCGGCTCCACTCGTTTCAACAGTTTCAGGGAGCGCAGTCGCCGGTGCCGGCTGAAGACATCATCTCTGCTGGCATGGAGAGTGCGAGCGACGACAAGCGAGTAATCAACTCCCATTGCCTGGTGATGGCCAAGGATGCGCCAATCGAGCTCGTCGAGATCATGATAGTCGGCATCGGGCGTGAATGATTCCTCCGGCATGATATCATCCCAGGCAAGTGCGACTACCCGTGACGGTACCACCTTCGCCAGGTTGGGACAGTCCTGACGATGGACTATCATCACCTGGTTATGACTGTAGTAGCCGCTGATGGCATCGCCCTTGACGGGCGAGCAGCACCCCGCCAGTGAGTATCCTTCCCTCAGGCTCATCAGTTCAGTGTCTCAAAGACCCCCTGAAACACTTTAATCGCTCGATCAATGTCACTGCGACTGATATCAAGATGCGTGACACAACGAATCCGGCGCTCTCCGAACGGTACCGCCAGTACGCCTTTTTCTTTCAGTCCGGCAAGGACGTCTTCGACAGAATAACCGGCCCGGACGACGTCAAAGATTACGATATTGGTTTGTACCGCTTCGAGATCAATGGCGATGCCCTCAATCTGAGCCAGTGCTTCAGCCAGCCGGCGGGCGTTTTCGTGATCTTCGGCCAGGCGCGCCAGGTTATTCTCGATGGCATAGATACCCGCCGCCGCCAGGATACCCACCTGGCGCATACCGCCGCCGAACATCTTGCGTGTCCGTCGCGCTTCCCTGATAAAATCGTGATCACCGATGACCATCGAACCAATCGGTGCACCCAATCCTTTGGAAAGGCAGACAGCAACCGTGTCGAAGTATTGGGCATACTCCGCCAGTGGAACACCGGTAGCGATGTGAGCGTTCCAGATTCGCGCGCCGTCAAGATGCGTTTTCAAGTTGTATTCCCCGGCGAGCCGATGTAGTTCCCTGATATCGTCCAGCGGAAAAATAGTACCGCCGGCACGGTTATGAGTGTTCTCTATTTCGATAATTCTGGTGCGCGGTGAATGCAGACTCTCCGGTCGGATTAGTGGCCTTACCTTATCGGCGGTAAATGCACCGCGCTCGCCTCTGACAATATGGAACAGAAGCCCCGATATGGCAGCAGCGGCGGCGGCTTCGAAGTTGAAGACATGGCAGCCCTCCTCGCAGATAATTTCATCGCCAGGTTTTGAGACCGTATGAAGGCAAACCAGATTGGCCATGCTGCCGGAAGGAACATAAAGCGATGCCTCGCGCCCGAAAAGCGCCGCTACCATCGATTCGAGACGCTTGACGGTAGGGTCATCCTCAAAGACATCATCACCAACTTCAGCGGCAGCGATCTGCTGACGCATTTTGGCGGAGGGTCTGGTTACCGTGTCAGAACGTAAATCCAGGTAGTCCATACTCTCTCTCCCGAACCAGCATTCTATACATTTCGTGCCAACATACAATCCAATCTAATACATTACCGCGAGCTTTTCAAGCGAGGGGATGTCTCATGCTCCCTGAAAAGCGAAAAAAGGGCGGCCTATCGCATTGCGACAAGCTGCCCTTTCCGTAGATAAACCGCTCTTCCTTAGTCCGACATCACCGGCAGCTTACTCTCACCGGTAGCAAGGCTACAGCCCTGGCAGGGTGGAGGACCCCCGCCAAAGATGTAGTTGATCAGGTATACCACATCCGCAATGTTGACGGAACCATTGCAATCAACGTCACCGGACGCCAGCGGATCGGGTGGCGGGCCGCCGGCAAATATATAGGCGACCAGATAAGTAACATCAGCAATGTTGACCAAACCGTTGCCGTCGGCATCGCCGCAAATGTAAGCCGGTAATATGTTAATAGCAAAAGGCTTGCTGTCAGTGGCACCAATATCATCAGCCACTTCAGCAGTGAAATTGATCGTACCGGCAGTGTTTGGCGTACCGGAAATCAGACCATCGCTACCCAGGACGAGACCGGTGCCGGTAAGACCTGTGCCAACCTCGCTATAGACTAATGCGCCGGTGCCACCGGTTGCCTGCAACATGACAGAATAACCGGGCACCCCTTCAGTCCATTCCGGCAATAGTGAGTCAGTGACGATTACTGGCCGGGGATTTACCGGTATGGTAAACTGCTTCTGGTTCGATGCCCCCACATTATCAGTCAATATCGCCGTAAACACGATTGCCGCAGCCGTGTCGGGTGTGCCGGCAACATTACCCGCCGCATCAAGGTGTAATCCGTGGAAATTCTGTTCCGTAAAGGTCAGCGGCGGCGTTCCACCCGTAGTCGTCAGCGTAGTCGAGTAACCGGAATGATTGACCGTCCACGCCGCCAGCAGTGTATCAGAAGAAATAGCCGGTTCCGGATTGACTGTGAGATTGAATTGCTGTTCGTCGGTCTGGCCCATACTATCCTGCACCGATGCAGTAAAAGATATCAGACCGATCGTACTCGGCGTACCGGTAAGCACGCCGGCGCTCGACAAAACCAGTCCCGTGCCTGTCAGGTTGCCATACTTATCGCTCCACACCATCGGCTCAAGACCACCCATCGCCGTAAGCGTCACCGAATAACCGGGATGATTGGCAGTCCAATTGGGCAGGGTGGAGTCGGAGGTGATTTCCAGTGCGGCATAGACCTCGATTAAGAATGTATCCTGATCACTGGCACCGATATCGTCCGTAACCCTGCCGGTGAAGTTGACAGTACCTGCTGTGGTTGGCGTACCGGTAACCTGGCCGCCTGCCGAAAGGCTAAGGCCACTGCCCGCCAGATCACCGCCTGGATTGCTCCAGGTATGGGAGCCGGTGCCGCCGGTCGCCTCCAGAGTATCGGCATAACCGGGCATGCCGACAACCCAGGGCGCCAATTGTATCGCCGTAGCAATAGTCAACACCGGATTGATGAGAATTGTCAACGGCTTGTTGGCAACCGCCCCCAGACTGTCTGTAACTCGCGCGGTTAAACTGATCAGGCCGTCAGATGTCGGCACGCCAAGAAGCTGACCGGTGGTCGGGTGCAAAGTAAGGCCGGTACCGGCCAGACCACCGTCGGCATCGCTCCACGTCAGCGCGCCGGTACCGCCGACAGCAACAAGTGTTTGATTATAGAGTATCCCCACTGTCCAGTCAGGCAAAGATGATGTCGTAATCTGGGGTTCGGGATTAACGGTAATGCTGAGGAGCTTCTCGTCGAAAGTAGCAAGGTTATCCTCGACGCGGGCCGTAAAGCTTATCATGCCCGCTGTGCTCGGAGTACCACTGATAATGCCAGTCGACGACAGCGACAGCCCCGTCCCGACCAGGTCGCCATACTTGTCGCTCCACACGTACGGCTCAGTACCATTGGCGGCCTGCAGAGTGGCATTGTAACCGGCCAGGTTCTGAGTCCACTCCGGCAGCGAGTTAGTGACAATGACAACCTGAGGTGCCCCACTACATTCGTACACCGTTACCGAGACTGCATCAACAGCCGCCTCGACGACCGAACCGAGACCAAGATCGGAAGCATCAAAGCGCAGTTTCATCTGTGCTGTGGGCGTGACATAACTGCCGGCCATGAAGGTATTCTCATACCAGCCGCCGCCAGCCTGGTCAACCGGCCCCACGGTTTCCACCAGAATCCAACTAGAACCGTTATTATTCGAAATATAGATATGCATCTCATCATTGAAGGGATCGGCACCGTTGTTGTTGGAATACCAGCGGGCGTAGTTGATCTCGGCGTCACCACTGGAAAGATCGAAGGTCGGCGAGATCAGGGTGGTGGTACCGCCGTCAACATCAGAATTACCATCGACATTATCGGTCAGGTAGCATTGACCGGAACCGTCGTAGTCAGTCGGTGGATCACCACGATCGCCACCGCCAATCGGGACACCGCGATCCCACTGGCCATCGGTGGCATTGCCGGAGACCGTCCAACCCATGGCGGTCTCAAAGTTGTCTTCGAAGACTACGGTCACGCTGCTGGCCACAATCAGGATATTCGGGGAAGCGGGATCGGGATCATAAATCCTGCCGGCGGTTAACTCTTCAGCACTGACATAGAACTCAAAGTCATCTCCACAGGAAAGCGCCGGCAGGACGGCTTCATAGTTGTTGGGCAATGTTTCTGTCATTAAATCAGTCTGAAGCGGGCCGCTATTGATCCGGTAGTGAAGCTGACCCGATCCGGGCACCGGCGTGCCGTCGCCGGTACCGCTGACCACGACTGCAAACGAGGTCGTTTGATCCGGGGGCGCCACCGACGGGATTCCGTCGGGATAGCTGAAAGCAAGCCCGCCAAATCCCTTGACAGTAACAGTCGGATCGCCGAACAGATTCAACTGGTAGTAGCACCAGCGCATGCAGGACTCGTTGATACGGTAGAGATTGTCTTCCTTCGAATCATGATTAGCCGGCCCCAATTCTGGTTTGGCTTCAGACGCATTAAACACCGCATCCCAGAATTCGCGATTAAAGCGCTGCGACGGCCCGTCAGTGCTGTATTCCAGTCCCCAGCCATAACGCGCATTCATCACAATAGCAAACCCGCCGGCGTCAGTCTTGATATTCATGTACTCCGCCCAGCAATCAGTGCCGTCGAAATGGCCGGCCAGACAAGTCTGCGAATAGACAAGGCAATGGTTGCCATTGGTTAGCTCACTCATGATGTCGCTGTCATAGAGCTTCATCGCATAGTCAGGGCTGCCGTGCCCAAGGTGATTGATAATATGCAGACCGCTGTTGATGCGCGACGTCAAGTCGGATTGGGACCAGTTGTAGTTCTGTTCATACAACCTGTCAACATCGTATTCATCGGAGGGAATACCGACAGTTGTGTAGCCGTCGGCGCTGGAGCCGTCCACAATCTGATCCATCATGGGGCCGGCGTAATCGGAAATCCCGCCAAAGCCGAGATACTCACCCACCATCAGGACCTTCTGAAGGTATGTGTCGGTGGCATCTAAGTATTGGATAGTCTTGTTGACGAAGCGATCGGCCTCGGTACTGTTACCGACCGCCGCCCGTCCGACGTAGACCTCGGCTACCAGATCGACATCACCACCGCCGTCGCCGTCAGTCGGTTCTCCCCAGTAGGAGTCGCCGTCGTAGTTCCAGGTGCCGTCAAGGCAGGCGAAGAAGATGTCTCCGGGCATAGCTGTCTCGATCTCGGCACCGCTGCCTTCCCATGATTTCACATAAAGGTCTTTGGCTGGTATCAGGTCGTCATCGGCGCCAATCAATACAT
>JAGLUH010000430.1 GCA_023134875.1 Candidatus Zixiibacteriota bacterium | reverse complement strand
CTCCAACTTCTTAGTTTTAATGATTTCCATCGCTTCCTGGAGTTGAGCTTGCAGTTCAGCGACCTGTGGATCAACCTGGTCCTCCGACTTGAAGAACCGAGATCCATCGCGGAAACCCAACGCACCAAATACTTCTTTGACGACCTCGTTCCCATCAAGCTGTTGCAGTTTCTGCGGGGCAAATTTTGCCACAGTATCAAGACCGATCGCCATCTTTTCGATCCGTTTAGATGGTGAAGTTGAGCCAAATCCGATCGAAACACGGACACCCATAGGGACCTTGATCAACTCTTCGACTATCTCTGCGGCAGCTTGATATTCTCCCGAAGCAAGAGCAAGGATACGGGTATCAGTTTCGTAATGAATCTCCATCTGCACGATCTGTCTCAAGACACGCTCTGCCCAGGTCTCGACGAATATCCGCAGCTGATATTCGCTGACGAGATTGCTGTCGTCCTGCGCTATATTCATACCACCAACGGTTTCATTCAGAGATCGATTGGTCTGCACGGATCCCTGAGTGAACGTACCCACGAGTTCATCGAAATCAACGTTGATGCGATCCTGTTCCTGATATGAGGAAGAGGTGATGTCTGACATGGCTTCTTCTTTGATATGGTTCAGATCATCAACCAGCACTACTCCACCAGGGGTGCTGGTGGTCAGTGCCCGCCAATCGACATTAGTGCCACGTTTGACCAGATGCCGCTTGTTCAGAATCAATTTGATATTGTCTAGCCGACCATTGGCGATATCGTTTGCCTCAGCCTGCAGATCCTGTCCTAATTCCGGGATACCGGCCGGATAGACTTTGTGAGTCTCGATGTTGGCAGTACCGACAGCGTATGGGCGACCATGCAAAAACACTTCATCAACAGGTACAGGTTCGGATAACAGAAAATCGGTACCAAGGGTGTAGTAGAGCCAATCATCACCTTCAATGTTGACGATATTCCGATGAACCCAGACAATGTCGAACAGACCTACCTCGTGTCGAATGTCCTTGCTATCTTCCCGCTGACCTTCACGCACTAGCCGGGTGCTGTCATAGTTACCGGTTTCAATGGCAGAAGTGATCTCACCATCGGTGTATCTATGCCACTTCTTTTCGCCGGTCTTCTCGTTATCAATATCCATCCGCTCTTTGACCTGATACACGTACATCGGCATCAGTTCAATCAAATATGGACTGCTCTTTACCGGATCACGCCAATCACATGCCGGGTCAAAACGGAAGTTTTCAGTCGGTAATAAGACGATATCCGGATGATCCTGCTCGACGACGGTCTCTTTCTCAGTGGTCATCGCAGCACGACCGAATTCGTCGTAGATTGCCTGGCCACGCTCATCAAGATCCGGAACTTCTTTGTCAACCTCCTTGCTCTTGAATACCCATTCCTGACGACTGATAACGGCGCCGGTAGTCATTGCATCCTGGTATCCCCCAACGACCGTCAGAAACCAAGGGATGCTGTGCTCCAGCCGATAGTTGACGAGATTTTTGGCAAAAATTGCACCGGCAACGTGCTCCTTGTTGCTCTGGTCCTCTGCACAGCAGCTGACAGCATCAGCAGTGCTGAAGAACGCCTGGGCGGCTGTAGCTTCGTGCCTGCGGATCATCGACCGGGTCTTCGGGCGAAAAATCTTACTGCGAAATTTGAACGATTCGGAATAGTATTTACTGCCGGCTGGGTGCTTCGATCTGAACAGGTTGATGTTCCGTTCGATCTGGCGCCGGATATTAGCGTCGAAGTAATCGGTAGATGTATTGTAAGCATTCCGAGCTATACCGACCCAGCGGATATTTCCGTTATTATCCCTGACATTGATCGAGCCATGCTCAACCTGCATGTCCTGACCTGAGTCGCGATTCTGCTGATCCATTGCATCAATCTGGGTATAGTTTTCAGGACGCTCCATGTGTATCTCCGATCACGACATTACCTCTGAGATCACGTTTAACGAGATCGTTGAAGTTCTCAGGTCGATGAGTTGTCGGCAGACCGCAACGCTCCAGCAATTCGCCACCGGCTCTCATCACGGTATCAAGATTGATATCATTCAGCAGTTCCTTCAGATACAGCACGAAACCATAATCGCCATGGATCGTCAGGTTCTTGATCTCAACAACACCAGCTTGCCATTTGCATTCGATATGCCATTGGTAACCCTTGTAGAGGTTCGCCAGTTTCCGACCGACTGCTGCCTCAATCTTATTGCAGCAGAGTTCAGTTGCAATATCTTTCTTTGATATAGACATCACTTAATCCTTAATTTACCATATTCTGCAATGACATTGATAGTGCTGGTATTATTCGCAATCATCACTTCTACGTATTCTATCTCATCCAAAGAAAGTTGCCATGGAATAGACGCATTCTGTGGTACGGTCCCAGATATTGTCAATTTTATCGCAGAACCATCAATCTTTATACCATCTTTGGCAAGATACATGGTGACATCAAGTGCTCCCCCTCCGACAGAAACGAGACCGAGCGACAGATCAACAGAATAAATTGCCTCACGTTCCGCATCACATGTCGCTTTGCCAGCACTCGTGCCTGTGAATTTCGATGATCGTTCGACTGTCCATACTGCATTAACTACTACCGGCACATTTATCGTGACGATGGTTGTCTCAAGAGCATTATTAACGAAGGCAAGCAGCACATCTTGAGTGGTATCACAGATCCCTGCATTATCTTTGAATTTCCAGCGGATGTCGCTATTGGTTATCCCTGACGTCGGTGTCAGACCACCAGAGAATTCCCCATTGGTTACTACCGCGAGATTCCCGGAACTGATATTTGCACTGTTTGCCAGGCCCTCGATACCAATGGCGCCTGCCGGCGCTCTAAGAACGAGGTTGCTCAACTCAAATGTCTGATGCACTGAGTTGTTGAGATCGATACCTTTGAACGTTGTATTAGTTGAAGTAAGCGCAACCTTTGTGATACCAAAGAAAGTCCAGTTTGTAGTCCCCTGGATGATGAAACCGTGCTTACAATTCAATGCTGACGAGTTGTTGATATTGACGATGTCCATATCGTCAAATGTCCCGAAATTGCCGCAGTTGAAAACGGTAACCCCTTGATGATATAGGATCTTGCCGCCGGATGACGGTGTACAGGAGAGGTCATAAACTTGACCATCATTGGGGCAGTCGATAGCGACATTGGATAGCTGGAAATGCTTATCGACCCCTGTGAACAAGGATCCTGTGCCGGTGTAAGTGATCAACGGGGCAAATCTGTTACCTGCATATACGGCGTTATTCTCACCAAGTGTAAGTCTGTCGGTTCCCAGATTCACTGCGCCAGAGATCCGATAGTTCGTATTATCCACGAGAGTAATGACCCCCGCGACCGGGGTGGGTAGATCATCCACACTGTTGACATAGACAAGATTATTTGAAAGACCGCCGGTCGCGAGATAAAGACTGCTGAGATCAGGAATATCACCGATGACAAGATCATCACGAATCTGACTCGAGGTCAGCGAGTAGGTTGCATTCTTGTCGTTCTGCCCGGGTTCATTACCGACAAACTCGAAGGTACTTGGAATGGTGTCAAGATTCGTATTGTCGCTGAATCGTTTAGCCTCCACACCGGCGACTGGACTGATGAGGGATAATGCGAGAAATAATGCAAGGAACCTATTAAGCATCTTCATAAGTTTCACCTGTTCCGTCGGCGTATGGATTCCCCGACTGATCTATATATTGGTTAGGTATGACTATGTCCTGGTACTCTTGACGTTTGACGAAATTGCGACCATTGCTGAATTGATATGCAATCATCGGCGAATGTCGATCGGGATCGAGTCGTTCAACTACTTCCCCAACGTCTATGACCCTAGTAACAACCGGTCTGCTGATTACTGGATTGCCTGCCATAGGTGGTCTCCTCTATTTCTTCTTCTTGACCTTCTGCGGCAACCCTTTGGTGCTACCTTTTGTGTAGTCCTTAAGCTGCCCTTTGGTCATCTGTTCGGCGACCTTGGCCGCCTTACCCGTAGGTTTGGCCTTACCCTTTTTGATGTTCTCTGCCGCATGCATCAATTTCTTCTGGGCTACGCTTTTAGCCGGCACTTGATTTCTCCTTCGTTAGAAGTCCACTGCATGCTCTGGAACGAGATCTGATTCCATGATCTGAATCTGTTGCTTATAACCAACAGCGCCACATCGCAGGGAATCAGCCCCGTTCGACGAATAGTCATGCAACGGCGTGCGCTTAAACTCACTAAGATTTGGATCCCATTGTTTCTTGTAATTGTCAAGACATTTTATACCTTTGTCACACTTCTCCTCGTCAATCCAAGTGGTTCCGAGGAAGACCCGAACAGCCTCAATACCCTTCAGAACCTCGTCTGCGTTCTTCGCTCGCGGAATGACTTGGATATCCCGCAGACCCTTTTTTCTCGCGTATTCCTCGAATGTATCACCGGTCTGTGCTGAGTGGTTTGCACCATCGTGAGGTAGATAATGGTTACCATAAATGTAAGGTTTATCTTTGAGCATGATCCGGACATAATAACCGAGCCCTTCACCGGATCCCTCTAAATAATCGATCAGGTGGTTCCTGGCGCCAATTCTTTGATGGAACCAGATCGCCATCTTATCATTGAACCCGATATCCCAGAACGTGTTAACAGGGTACAGCGGATCGTATGGAACCTTACCAATTCGTTTACCTTTTCGGAGTTCAACCATCTCCGACGAGTAATAGGCGCCGACGACAGATGCCTTGAATGCCTCGGCCGGTGTCGAAGGGAACTCTCGCAGCATGTCGTCACCTTGTTGCCTCTGCTTCGTGACATACCACGCTTTTTGTGAGTCGGTGAGAACAATGCCTACACTCTCGAGTTCTTCAAAATATCCCTGCATCTCAGTCGTGATAACGACCCCGTGTGGTTCCAGGTTGTATCGGGGATCACGCCACCAGGGGAAAAAGAAGAACTTGAACTCCATCTTGTTGGGCTTGATGCCACGCATCATCCGTTTCTTGGCTTCTTCGCAGAATTCGTAGAAGTAGCCAGCCCTACCCTCCGCTGT
>JAGLUH010000043.1 GCA_023134875.1 Candidatus Zixiibacteriota bacterium | reverse complement strand
GCCAACTACCGAGAGAAAGCGGATGCTCTAACGCGTAAGGTCAAAGGCGCTCTTGTCTATCCCGCGGTGGTTTCGATTGTGGCCACCGGTGTCACTATCATCATGTTGACTTTCATCGTTCCGATCTTCGCTAAGATGTTTGAAGGTCTGGGGGCTGATCTGCCGGCGCCGACGCAAGTAGTTCTTAACATCTCCGCCGCACTGCAGGCGCATTTCTTCAAGGGATTGATCGGTGTGGTTCTGCTGGCGGTTGGTTTCAAGATGGCACTGAAAACAGATAAGGGCAGGCTCTATTTCGACAAGTTCATGATAATGAGTCCGATCTTCGGTAACCTGATTCGCAAAGCCGCCGTCGCTCGCTTCACGCGAACTTTGTCGACGTTGATCCAGTCAGGCGTCAGTATTCTTGATGCGCTGGAAATCACCGCCAAGACTGCCGGCAACCGCGTAGTGCATGATGCCATCAAGGCGTCAGTGCTTTCCATCGCCGAGGGCGAGACGATCACCGCACCGCTGAAGGAGTCGGGCGTGTTTCCGCCGATGGTTATCCAGATGATCGGTGTGGGTGAGAAAACCGGTGGACTTGATGAGATGCTCTCCAAGATCGCTGATTTCTACGATGAGGAAGTCGATGCCGCCGTCAGCGCGCTGACCTCAATAATCGAGCCGATCGTTATCGTTATCATGGGGGTGGTTATCGGCGGTCTGCTGGTGGCTATGTATCTGCCGATGTTTGATATTATCGGTAAAATTCAGTAATGTTTGGAAAAGAGTAAGTTAATGCCGCCATCCCGGACTAATCGGGGTGGCTTTCCCCTTTTATGGCTGAAGCACGGAAAAGAAAGCTGAGAGAGGAGCTAAAAAGCTCCTGGTTTATCCCCCTGCGCCTTTCCATCTTCCTGTTACTGTTTGGCGGGGTAATTCTCTCGGAGGGAAGCGGAGTCACCCCTTTAAGACTCTTTCTGCTCTATTCCGTCGTCACCCTGCTCTTCCTCTTTCTCATTGAAGTCAACATCAGGCTAATCAAGCCCTGGCTGCTCAGCGCGGTTATCTTTCTCCACCTCACGGTCGAACTGGCGATCGAGGGATCGATTATCCAGTGTTCCGGCCACCTGACATCGCAGTACTCGATTCTTTTCCTACTGACGATAATATCCGCCAGCCTGGCGTATCGGCTCGCCGGCACTCTTCTGGTCGCCACCCTGGCCTCGGTGGTGTTTACCCTGGCCACTTCGCTCGATCCCTTTTTGTTTGGCGGCACTTTTGCCGATTTGGGACGGCTGAGCAAAGCATTCTCCTCAAGGGACGATATCTTCTACGCCGTATTCCTCCATGTTTGCACTTTCTACCTGATTGCCTTTATCTCCGGCTTCCTGGTGGAGAAACTGCGGGTAAAAGAGGGCGAACTTTTCAGCACCTCGAAAAACCTGGAGCGCGCCCGCCTGGACACCGATGATATTCTTCTCAATCTTCACTCCGGTCTGCTGACTATCGATAATCGGGGCGATATCGTCTATTTCAATCGCACCGCGGAATCGATTCTCGGTATGAAGGAGAAGGATGTTAAGGGTCGCAGTTTTATGGGCGTATTCAACAAGACCATGCCCGAATTCGCGGAACGCATTCTCTCGGTGTTAAAACTGTCGCAAGCGGGCATCAGGACTGAGTTGGAAATTACCGATAAGAACGGCCGCACAATTCCCCTCGGCCTGACAACCTCGGTTCTGGGGGATGAAAGGGTCGGTATTCGCGGCGTGATCGCGGTCTTTCAGGACTTGACTGCCGCCAAGAAGCTGGAGGACGCCCTGATGAAAGCGGATCGCCTGGCGGTGGTGGGGGAGCTCTCGGCGCGGATCGCCCATGAAATCAGGAATCCCTTGGCATCGATATCAGGTTCGGTTGAGGTGCTCAAATCGGAGTTGCAGCTTGCCGGTGAGAACCAGCGGCTGATGGAACTGATCGTCAAGGAATCGGAACGCCTCTCGCGCATACTCTCCGATTTTCTCTCCTATGCGCGGATGCAGCCGGCGGTACGCGTCAAGGTGGAGCTGATCTCCGTTCTGGA
>JAGLUH010000429.1 GCA_023134875.1 Candidatus Zixiibacteriota bacterium | reverse complement strand
TAGCAGAACCTGACGTGCCCAATCTCTCCTAATATATAAGCGCTGAGTGGCGCCTTTCGTTTTCATACGCTGCATATCACAAAGAGTCTACAAATTCCGTGCCGTTAAGTCAATGCTGCGACTGGTAGTCATTTACGAAGATATCGCGCCTTGGTTTCAGGTATGATTGACACACATGGAAACAGTTTTTGTTCACGATAGATAAATTTGAACTGCTTGAACTCGGTGCCAAATTGCATATATTGGCCGGCGTGGTAAGCCCAGCCGTTTTTCAATCGCGAAGGTCGATCTGATTATGACGTCGGATGCGACACGAACTAAGGGTGAAAAAGTCCTGAACAACTCGTCATCCAGTAATGGCAGGGCTGCTCCTTCGCGCGCGACCGTCTGGAGGATGTTCGACCGCATAGCCCCCCGCTATGACCTGCTGAACCGGCTGCTGTCACTGAGGCGGGACGTTGCCTGGCGCAACAAGGTTGCCCGGTATCTGCCCGACGTCAACCAGCAGAAAGTGTTGGATATAGCCACCGGCACGGCTGATCAGCTTCTTTCTCTCTTTGACAAGAGCGACCGGATACAGTCCGCCGTAGGGATCGATTTGTCCCCGAAGATGCTTGAGTTGAGCCAAAAAAAGATAGCGGCCAGAAAACTGGACGACAGGATTTCTCTCATGCAGGCCGACGCCCTTCAGATTCCCTTTGCCGACGGCAGCTTCGACGCCGTCACTATCGCCTTTGGAATTAGAAACGTAGCCGACGTGCCAGAAGCGCTGGCAGAAATGCACCGGGTTCTCAAACCGGGCGGTAAAGCCCTGATACTTGAGTTCTCTTTGCCCCGAAACTGGTTGGTGCGCAAGCTGTATTCGTTTCATCTCAGGGGAATCCTGCCCCGCTTGGGAGCTATGATTTCAGGAGACCGTTACGCTTACTGCTACTTGAACGAAACGGTTGAAACCTTTCCGCACGGCGAAGAGTTTTGTGATCTGATGCGGCAGGCCGGTTTTACCGGTGTGCAAGCGGTGCCGCTGACTTTTGGCATCGCCACCATCTACCACGGTGGCAAGCCACCTTTATTTGATGAGACAACTGTCAGCTAGAAGTAGGCAGCAGGTGTCGGCAATAGTCGAACAGGACAGGGCGCTCAGCTTGGACCAGGCAAAGAGGCTGATGGCGGACAAAATCAAAGAGGCTTATAGCTCGCATGCCTCGATAGTGCGCCCTATCGGTGAATCGACCGTTGCCAGATTAGAGATTGCCATCGACGACATCCCACCCCTGTCATGGCTTGCCGCTCAGAAGAACCGTGTAAAAACGTACTGGTCAAACCGGGAAGGCAGGTTCGAGATAGCAGGCATCGGGACGGCCGATGTTGTGTCGGGTAAAGGTCAGGTCGATCACGATCTCTTGTTTACTCGTTTGAACAGGCTCCTTGTCGGTGGTAATGAGAATCTACGTTACTACGGTGGCCTTAGATTCAGCGAGAAGAACGAGAGCCCCCATGGCACGCTGTGGGAGGACTTTGGCAGTTATCGTTTTATCATGCCTCGTTTTGAATTGTACCATCAATCCGATGCAACCTACCTCGCGTGTAACGTTGTCCTCGGTATCGACAGGC
>JAGLUH010000428.1 GCA_023134875.1 Candidatus Zixiibacteriota bacterium | reverse complement strand
AATGGCGTTGTCGGTTCCCTTTTCCTACTGGCCGTCAGCGACCGTATGGACTATTATAGATTTCCTGAAAATCTGCATTTTCTATTTTCTGGTTACAAATGTGATTACAACGCCAGAGAGACTTAAAGGTTTTATCTGGATTTATATTATCGCCGCCGGCTATATCGCAATCAGTTCCACGATTGCCTATTTTTCCGGCACGCTTGCTGTGGCCCAGGGGATACAGCGGGCAGAAGGACTGGCGGGCGCTGATCCCAATACCCTCGCGGTAACGTTGGTTTTGGCGATTCCCTTTATGATCTTCTCGCTGAGCTGGATCAGGAATCGCTGGCTGAAACTGGTGCCGCTTTTCTGCGCTGGCCTTGCTGTGCTTACTGTCGCTCTCACGGGATCACGTTCCGGCATCCTGGGGTTATTGGCGGTCTTCTTCTTTATCTGGCTCACCTCCAACCGCAAGCTGGCTCTCGCTCTGGCATTTCTGACACTGCTGGTCGCCAGCTGGTTTGCGCTGCCACAGCAATACCAGCAGCGTTATGCCTCAATCGCCTCCAGCGAGTACGATCCCTCAACGGAAGGACGTTTTGACGCCTGGAATGCGGGTCTGCGGATGTTTTACGCCCGTCCTTTCTTTGGTGTGGGCGCCGGCACGTTCCATGTCGCCTTTGCCAGCGGCCATTTCTCCGATCGCATCAGCTGGCTCAAGGCTCACAGCATGTATATTCAGGTTATCGCTGAAATCGGACTTATCGGACTGGTTGCCTTTGCAATGCTGGTTTACTATATGCTCAGGCAGAACTTCCGGCTGCGGAAACTGCTGCTGAAGAAATTCAAGCGACGAAGCTGGCTATCATATATTTCATATTCGATCACCTGCTCAGTCGGTGCCCTCTTTGTGACCAGCATCTTCGGGCATTCACTTTTCCGCCTGCACTGGTATTGGGCCTGCGCGCTAACTGTAGTAATGTGGCGACTGGTCGATAATCAACTTAATGAAGGAAACAATGCAGAAGACGAACAACAAACCGCCCGAGGAAGAGCGCTACCGCGACGAAGCTGAGTTTTTTGATCGTGAAGCGGCGGAACTGATCGAACCGGGTCGCAGCCTTAAATTCGCCAATCAGCTTGATTACGAGCAGTATTTCAGCCTGTATCGCACTTATGACATTGTTAAGCACTTTTTCGGGTCGGTTAAGGACAGGAAGGTGCTCGACTATGCTTGCGGTTCCGGCTGGGTCTCGATCTATTTCGCTCGTTCCGGCGCTGAGTGCTACGGATTTGACATCTCTCCCAAGTCGGTGGAAGTCGCCAACAAGATGGCTGCCGCGAACGGCCTTGGCGAACGTTGTCATTTCCGAGTCTGTTCCGCTGAGAATCTCGATTTTCCCGACAACACCTTTGACTTCATCTTCGGCAACGCAGCGCTGCATCACACCGACCTGAATAAGTCGCCCGCCGAGATCGCCCGCGTGCTCAAACCGGGCGGGAAAGCGGGTTTTATCGACGATCTTCGCTACCATCCGGCGATGTGGCTCTATCGCAAGATTACCACAGACAAGCATACGCGCTACGAGAAGCCGATGGTTCAAGGGGACATCAAGCATTTTCTTCCCTATTTCTCTTCGGTTCGCTTTGAAGCCTACGATTTTTTGAACCTCCTGCCGAAATGGGGGCTGCTTTCTTCGATCCTGAGGCCGGTCGATACGGCTTTGCTCAAAGCCCTGCCCTTCATGAAGCACTTTTACCGCCATCTGATTGTCAAACTGGTGAAATAGCCGGTGGCCACGTCAATTCGTCTTTATGCAATGAAAATAATTTACACAAGTTCTTGACTAATATCGCTCCATTTGCTACAATATACACCTATGAAGACTGACACCTGGCGTTTGCTTACTTACTGTCTGCCGTTTTTGGCTCTGCTGGTCTTGCTGGCCAGTGTATCTCTTTCAGCGCAACAACCTGAAGCTGAAAGCAATTCCACCTTAGTCGCCGACAGTGCTGTGTCTGCCAAGGACTCCAGCGTAGCTACTCCTGATGATTCAATCGCTGCTTCGGCATCTGAAAAGCAAAGAGGACAGAGTAGGGGTAGAAGTGAGCAACGGCAGGCGCCGACCTGGCTCGATGTTCTTCTCACCGGCAAGTATCTGGCTTTCTTGATCCTGATGTTGGTCGGTGTCAGCCTGCTGCTGGGTCGATGGGTCAATGTCTGGGTCAGAATAGGCATGATGGCGGTTGCGTTTGTGCTGTTTGGTCTCGATTATTTCTTTCCGCTGCATCCCAGCCCGATGTGCGGTCTTACCAAGCTCTTTATGTTTCGCTTCACCTGGGGACAGTTCTTCCCGGCGTTTATTGCCGTCGTGGTGGCGATGCTGCTGCCCAGCCTGATCGGCCGGAAACTCTTCTGCGGCTGGGTCTGTCCCCTGGGGGCAGTGCAAGAACTGATAAATAAGATTCCCTTCAAACCCCGTTTCAAACAGTTCCCCTTCGGTATCTTTAATGCCGTCAGGATGTCGCTGCTGGCGCTCTTTGTTCTGACCTTTTTTGCCGTGAAAGATCATGTCGCCTTCCTGGCAGAGCGTGTCGGCGCCGATCTGACCGAGCGAACGTGGACTGTCTTTTCGGCTTATAACATCTATGAGCCAATTAACTTCTTCGAACTGCTCCACTGGCATATTGATACTCTCTTTATCATCATGGCTGTGGTCCTGGTGATCGCTTCCTTGATGCTTTACCGCCCCTTCTGCTATCTGATCTGTCCGGTCGGCGCGATAACCTGGTTGTTCGAGAAGATTGCGCCGCTACGAGTGCGTATTGATTACGATATGTGTATCGACTGCGGCGAATGTGTTAAGAAAAGTCCCTGCCCGACGATTAAACCGATGCACGAGAAGAAAAAGGTTCTCCCCGATTGCACTTCCTGTGGCGAATGTGTTCGCACCTGTGAGGAAAACGCCATCACGTTCGGTTTCGGCCGGTAGGGCTTAACCCTCCCAACAACAGAAAAACTATTGCTTGCAGCTTGCCTCTCTTGTTGTATACCATCAAAAGGCGGCCGATAGATATAATGATATAGTCGATACGCCTTCAGCCCGGGGAGCGCATACTCCCAGGCCTGACGAGGGAAAGCAGTTTGCGGCAAAAGTTTATCGAGAAAGTTCTTTATCCCGCCCTGGTGCGCTATCACGGCAGCAGGGAGTTGAAAATCCTGCGTGAGCTTCGGCGTTCCGAACGTCTCAGCGCCGATAAACTGCACCATCTGCGGCTCCACCGGCTCAGGGGCATATTGAAACATGCCGCCGATTACGTTCCATTTTATCGCCGGCGTTTTGCCGAGGTTGGTTTTGCTCCCGAAGACTTGCGCGATTTTAATGATTTGAAAGGCATTCCCATTCTGACCAAGGCGGATATCCAGTCGCACCATGATGAGATGATTTCCACATACTACCGGCGTGACCAGTTGGTGGAGAACCGTACCGGCGGTTCGACCGGATCGCCACTGTTCTTCTATCATAATCGGGAAAGACTTGATTCGCGTCAGGCCGCCACCCTGCGGCATAATAGCTGGGCGGGTTATCGGGTCGGCTGTAAGGCGGCCATCATCTGGGGCCATCAGCAGGATATTTCCCTGTTCACCTCGACCAAGGCCAGACTGCGGCGGCGGCTGATAGATCGTACTCTCTTTCTGGATGCGGCTAGTCTCTCGGAAAAAACGTTGAGTGATTTCGTGCGTCGCCTTGATTCTTTCAGGCCGGAAATTATCCTCACCTACGCCAACTCACTTGCGCCGGTGATTGATTTCTGTGTCGAGCGGGGGCTCAGGCTGCATTCGCCGCGGGCGATTATCACCTCGGCGGAAGTACTCACCGACGAGAATCGCCGTAAGATCGAGGGATTCTTTGATGCTAAAGTGTTTGATCGTTATGGCTGCCGCGAGGTCTCTATCATCGCCTCCGAATGCGAAGCGCATGACGGCCTGCATATCAACGCCGAGAACCTTTACTT
>JAGLUH010000427.1 GCA_023134875.1 Candidatus Zixiibacteriota bacterium | reverse complement strand
TCAGAAACTGATAGCTGACGGCGAGAAATATGTTCCCTACGAGGTACGCCAGTGGCATGACTGCGGCAATAAGCAAACGCTTCTGGAAACGAACCGGTACATTCTCTCTAAAATGCCCCCACCACCGGAAATCAAGGGGTCATTGCTGATACCGCCGGTGTTTATCGCTCCTGATGCCGAAATCGTCAATTCCATCCTGGGACCAAACGTATCGGTTGCTGATAATACAACGATCGTGAATGCCGTTTTGAGCGATACCATTGTCGGCTCGCAGGCACGGATCTCCAATGCCGTACTGTCGGGTTCACTGGTCGGTCAAAACAGTGTCGTGACCGGCCGGGAACTAACGGTCAACATAGGTGACTCTTCCGAGATCGAGACCTGACCCAGGGGGTATTGTGCCGGTGTCAGCCGATGTGTGACAGGCAATCAAAACACAAGGAGATGTGATTATGGCCCAGAGAAGTTTTCTCTTTACGTCGGAATCGGTCACGGAGGGCCATCCCGACAAGCTCTGTGATCAGATATCGGACGGGGTTCTCGATGAAGTGCTCCGGCAGGACAAGAAAGGCCGGGTGGCCTGCGAGGCGTTTGTTACGGTCGGTCTCGTAATCGTCGGTGGTGAGATTACCACTCGCGCCTACGTTGATATCGATGGGCTGGTGCGCGAAATTATCAGAGATGTGGGTTATGATGACAGTCGGCTCGGTTTTGACTATGAGTCGTGTGCCGTACTCAATGCCATCCATTCCCAGTCACCCGACATCGCCCAGGGTGTGAATACCGGCGGCGCCGGTGATCAGGGGCTGATGTCCGGCTATGCCTGCCGCGAGACCAAAGAACTGATGCCGCTACCGATAATGCTGGCTCACTACCTGTGCCGACAACTGGCCGCCGTGCGCCGAAAGAAAACCCTGCCCTACCTCGGTCCGGATGGAAAATCGCAGGTGACTATCGAATACCGTGATGGCCGACCTCATCGAGTGGAAGCTGTGGTTGTGTCAACTCAGCACTCCGAGGAAGTGCTCGACCGGAGCAGGAAGAGAATGAAGAAAAAAGCGATTGAGGAAATAATCGATAAAGTCATCATACCTGTAATATCCGGGAAGATGATTGACAACCGTACCAAATTCTATGTCAATCCGACCGGCAAGTTCGTGGTGGGCGGGCCGCGGTCAGATACCGGTATGACCGGCCGCAAGATCATTGTTGACACATACGGCGGCATGGCCCGTCATGGTGGCGGTGCGTTCTCTGGCAAGGACCCATCTAAAGTTGACCGCTCTGCGGCCTACGCCGGTCGTTACGTGGCGAAGAATATTGTTGCCGCCGGTCTGGCTGAAAAGTGTGAACTGCAGATTTCTTATGCCATCGGTGTTGCTGACCCGACATCGATTTCAATACAGACCTTTGGTACTGGAAAAATTGCTGATGAGAAAATCGTTCAGTTAATCGGCGAACATTTCAACCTGAAAGCCCGAGGTATCGTTGATATGCTCGACTTATTACGCCCTATCTACAAGAAAACAGCGGCTTACGGTCACTTTGGACGTGAAGAGCCTGAATTTACCTGGGAAAAAACCGATAAAGC
>JAGLUH010000426.1 GCA_023134875.1 Candidatus Zixiibacteriota bacterium | reverse complement strand
GGCTGTGTCCGGCACAAGGAGGGCGTGAACCCGCCCGTTGCTGAGAAGATCGCCAGAGTGGACACCGTTCATGGCCAGGAGCGCATTGACAACTACTTCTGGCTGCGTGACAAGTCGGACTCCGGTGTAATCGCCTACCTGGAAGCGGAGAACGCCTATACCGAGACGATGATGAAACATACCGAGGAGTTCCAGGAGCAGATCTACCGGGAACTGATCGGACGCATCAAGGAGACCGACCTGTCGGTGCCCTACAAAGTGGACGGCTATTTCTATTACTCCCGCACCGAGGAGGGCAAGGATTATCGCATCTACTGCCGTAAACAGGGCAGCCTCGAGGCCGTTGAGGAAATCCTTCTCGACATGAACCAGTTGGCGGCTGGCAAAGGTTACTGCGGTCTCGGCATCTATGAGGTCAGCCCTGATCACAATCTGCTGGCATATGCGATTGACACTACTGGTGGGGAGCGATTTATCCTCTACCTCAAGGACCTGCGCAGTGGTGAAGCTTTACCAGATCAGATAACCAACGTCGCCTGGAGCCTGGAATGGGCTAATGACAACAAGACCTTTTTCTATACGACGCGCGGCGAGGCTAACCGACCCGACTGCGTCTGGCGGCATATCCTGGGAACCGACCCAGAGGATGACAAGCTGATCTTCCTGGAGGAGGACGACCGTTTCTTCGTCGGCATCACCAAGACCAAGGACAAGACGTATCTCTTAGTGGAGATGGGAAGCAATACAACCACGGAAGTGCACTATCTTGACGCTGATAACCCAAACGGCAAGTTCAAGGTCGTGGCGCCGCGCGTGCAGGAGGTGGAGTACTCGATCTCTCACCATAGTGATAAGTTCTACATCGTTACCAATGAGAACGCCATCAACTTCAAGCTGATGGCGGTGGTGGAGAGTGATCCCGACAAAGAGAACTGGAGAGATGTTATCTCTCACCGCGAAAATGTCAAACTTGACAATATCGAGGTGTTCCGAGACTTCCTGGCGGTGATTGAGCGGGAGGAGGGTTTGCGGCAGCTTCAGATAAGAAACCTGAAAACCGGCGAGAATCACTATGTCGAGTGGCGGGAACCGGTTTATAGTTTCTGGCTCGGCAGCAACTACGATTTCGACCTGAACAAGATACGTTTCCGTTACACATCATTGACCAGCCCGCGTGCGGTCTATGATTATGATATGAACACCAAAGAGCGCGAGCTTCTCAAAGAGTATGAAGTTCTGGGCGGTTATGACCGCACGCAATACCAGTCGCAGCGAATCTTCGCCACCGCGGGAGATGGTACGAAGGTGCCGATTTCCCTGGTATACCGCAAGGGTATGAGGCAGGATAACGGCAATCCCCTCTATCTTTATGCCTACGGCGCTTACGGTGCCAGCATGGACCCCTATTTTTCCAGCAATCGGGTGAGCCTGCTGGATCGGGGCTTCATCTTTGCCCTTGCTCATGTGCGCGGTGGCGGTGAGATGGGGCGCCCCTGGTACGATAACGGCAAGATGAGAAACAAGATGAACACCTTTACCGATCTGATCGCCTGCGCCGAGCATTTGATTAACGTGGCATACACCAGCAGTGACCAGCTTATCGTTTCCGGCGCATCCGCCGGCGGTCTCACTGTGGGTGCGGTAGCTAATATGCGTCCCGATCTTTTTCGCCTGGTAGTGGCCGACGTGCCCTTTGTTGATGTGGTCAACACGATGCTGGATGAGACGATTCCGCTCACGGTGGTTGAGTATGAGGAGTGGGGCAATCCCCATATCAGGGAATACTATGACTATATGATGCGTTACTCGCCCTACGATAATGTCGCCGCCAGGACCTATCCGACGATACTGATTACCGCCAGTCTGAATGACCCCCGCGTCGGTTACTGGGAACCGGCCAAGTGGTGTGCCAGGCTGCGCGCGTACAAAACGGACAACAATACGCTCTTGCTGAAAACCAACATGGGCGCGGGACATATCGGCGCGTCAGGTCGCTATGAAAGGTACCGGGAAGTCGCTTTCGAGTATACGTTCATCCTCGACCAGTTCGGCATCAGCGAGTAGGCTTTGAACGAGGGAACTGGAGTGCCAATCAACCCAATGGCTGATATTACTTATTCGCGCCGAATCATGATCGCTGGCGATCAAACCGGTATCCACCGGCAATCGCCGCCATTATTGGGGAAGAGTATGACGACAACGAGAGCGAATGTTAACTCCGATTTCTTAAGTTACAGAGATTATCGGCCTCGGCTCAGACGCAGCCGGTCGGCTTGGCCAGGCCGGCAACTTTGCAGGCAC
>JAGLUH010000425.1 GCA_023134875.1 Candidatus Zixiibacteriota bacterium | reverse complement strand
TGGCCGCAGAACCTTCTGTGTGAACCTGCAAAGAAATGGATTCAGCGTTGCCGTTATTCACAAACTGACTGGCAATGCCAATCTGAAAACAACACGCCGATTGCTTGACAGCGATCCTGAAGACTTGGGATCGATTGCGGCTAAGGCTTTTTGAGGATAGATCGATGAGTGATGGATTCGACAAGTGGTGGCATCAGCAGCATGTCTCACCTTATGAAGGGTGTACAGCCGATCACGTTAAGGCCGCATGGAAGGCAGGTCGGGAGTGGGGCCAGTCCGATACCGTGATGGCACAGCCTAGCGACTGGATCAGCGTTGACGATCGGCTACCAGAAACTGGAGTCCCTGTAATTTGCGCTTGCAATGATATCGTGAATCAATGGAGTCAGGAGCTGGTCTGGTTTAGCGACGATAAAGATTGGTGCGATAGGTCTTTAGAAGTATTTATACCAATTGTCACCCACTGGCAGTTACTTCCACAACCACCAAAACTGTAACGGAAAAAACAGGAGGTCGAGATGGACGAACTGACTATCAAAAACATAGGTAAATTTACTGCAGAACTTCACAGGATGTCGGAGGCGATATACCTTGCCTGTGATGCAGAAGTTGCTGCCGATGTGTGCTTGAAGACAAGAAAAGCAGTAAGACTTATTCGAGCCTTATCAGAAGAAAACGAGGCGCTACGGCTCGCAGCCAATGGCCGACGCCCAGACGGCTCACTAGCCCCTTCTGACCCAGTTAGACAATCTAACTAACCACGGAAAAAATGACCATGAAAATAAAGCAAAATAAAGCAGGGCGCGACTTCATTGTTGGCGACATTCACGGCCACTTAGCCTTGCTTCAGTCCGAGCTTGAGATAGTAGGATTCGACAAATCGAAGGATCGGTTGTTCTCGGTTGGTGATCTCATTGACCGCGGGCCAAACTCGCTTGATTGCTTGTCGTTGATTTTTGAGCCTTGGTTCTTTGCGGTGCGCGGCAACCATGAGCAGATGATGTTTGACTCTCTGAATGGCGACAGTTACCAGACGCATGAGTTGTGGATGATTAACGGCGGGGCGTGGATGGACGTCGTTGGTATAGATTTCTTGCGTGAAGTATCAAAGCAGGCTGCTGACATCATGCCGGTATGGATGGAGCTTGAAACAGAGGCGGGTATCGTCGGCATTGTTCACGCTGAGCCGCCATCAGATTGGGCGGACATCGAGAAGATCAACGCACAAAACCTGATCTGGTAACGAACCAAAATTGAACAGGAAGACAGGTCCATGATCAGTGGGGTGCTAAAGGTTTATGTCGGTCATACGCCGGTACCGGAGCCTATCAACTACGGCAACACTCGCTATATCGACACGGGCGCATTCCACACACGAAATCTAACAATAGAGCAGATCTGCTAGTAACCAAATCAACCACGGAAACAGGAGCCAGTCATGGCTATAGAAATCAGACTAGGCACCAATAAGCACACGGGCGAGCAGTGCTATGACACCCCTGAGAACCTAGCGCCTCCTCTCTCTGTAGATGGGTTTTACAAAAACTGCGGCGACTGCGGTCAGTTTGTGAGCCGTGATCGCTGGATACGAAAGGATAACCAATCAGGGTTTACTCACGCGCTTTGTTCTGGCTGCTTAAGTAACTATGAC
>JAGLUH010000424.1 GCA_023134875.1 Candidatus Zixiibacteriota bacterium | reverse complement strand
TGGGCGGCAGGGCTCCTGACCTGCCTCTCGCTCAATTGTAAATTGGAAAGGAGCTGCTATGAAAATCAAAGTCAGCGGACGGCGATTTGAGCTGACCGATGCAGTCAAGAAAAGAGCTACTACTGAAATCGAGAAACTGGATAAGTTCTTCGACAATATAATTTCCGCTAACTTAGTGCTATCCCAGGCGAATTACCGCATCGACGGCGAGTTGAGTATGAATGTTTCTCGCTCCAAGTTGGTCGCCAAGGCCACCACTGGAGATCCGCTGGCGACAATTGAAATGGTGACCGACAAGATGGCGCAGCAGCTAAAGAAACACAAAGGTAAGATGAAAGATCGCCAGCAACGAAAAGTGGCGGAACGGAAATCGGATGTTGACGTTGAGAACAGTGAAGAGGAAGGGGAATACTAAGCTTCTTAGGCGGTAATTATGGCTAATCTGACTGTCGAGAAACTATTCAAGGAACGAAAAGAGGTCCTCGATCTGAGCCTGTTGGCGGGAGAGGAAGGTATCAACCGCCCAATCCTGACCAACGAGGTCTTCCGACCCGGTTTGGCGCTGGCCGGCAATACCGACCGCTTTGCTTTCAAGCGGGTTCAGGTGCTGGGCCAAACAGAGCTGGCCTTTCTTTCCTCCCTGAATCCGGAAGCACGGGTCGCCTCCATCAAAACGATAACCTCTTTCCCGATACCGATGGTAATCACCACCAAGGGAATTATGCCGCCGGCAGAGTTGCTGGAAATCGCCGACCAGAAAAAGATTACCCTGCTCTCCACCCGGCTTTCCACTTCAGAGCTGATCAGGCGCCTGTCGTTCTTTCTGGATAACGTGTTCGCACCTACCATAACCAAGCACGGCACCCTAGTCGATGTTTACGGCGTGGGCCTCCTCTATACCGGCAAGTCGGGGATCGGTAAATCAGAGTGTGCGCTTGACCTGGTGGAACGGGGACATCGGCTGGTAGCCGACGATATCGTTAGAATCACCCGCAAATCAGAAAACACAATCATGGGCTCCGGCGATGAGCTTCTGGGACATCATATGGAAGTGCGCGGGATCGGCATCATCGATATCGAAAAGCTCTTCGGTATTCGGGCAATCAGGTTGCAGAAGCGCGTGGAGGTGGAAGTACGGTTGACTTACTGGGATGATGCCGAGAGCTATGAACGTCTCGGCCTGGAGGAACGATACACCACGATTCTGGGGGCTGAAATTCCGGTGATTACCATTCCCATCTCCCCCGGTAAGAATATCACCGTAATTTCCGAGGTGATCGCCATGAATCACATGCTTAAGGTCTATGGTGAAAGTCCCGTGCTGCAACTCTCCAAGCGTCTTGGCGAGAAAATTCAAAGGCAGACGATAACCACCAATTACCTGGAGTCAGACTACGAATAGAACTCCGGCGACAGAGGTGGCAGGATATACAACCAGCGATCGGTGACATGCCGCCGGTCGCTTCCTGTTTGACCTGCTGGTTTGCGAAAATGTAAGTCACCCTAAGAAATGGCGGGCCGAGAGCCGATACCAGGAGAAGAGAATCACTTATCAGGGAGCAGGTTTGAACAAGGTCAAGTTTTGTTTCGGTATTCATAATCACCAGCCGGTCGGAAATTTCGGCTGGGTCATCAAGGACGCTTTCAAACGCTCCTATCTCCCCTTCTTAGAGGTTCTGGAGGATTTCCCCAAGATCAGGATTTCACTCCATTTTACCGGAATACTCCTCGACTGGATGGAGAACAAACAGCCGCGGGCGCTGCAGATCATTTCCCGACTGGTGGAAAAAAGACAGGTGGAACTCCTGACCGGCGCCTTCTACGAACCGATCCTGCCGGTTATTCCTGACCGGGACAAGCTCGGCCAGATCAGGAAGCAAACTGAGTTTACCCGTCAACATTTTGGCGTCAAACCACGCGGCATGTGGCTGGCGGAACGGGTCTGGGAACCGCATTTACCCGGCATTCTGAAAGAGGCCGGAGTGGAGTATACCATCCTTGACGACATTCATTTTCGCTACAGCGGTCTCAAGGGCGATCAACTCTACGGCTACTACCTGACTGAGGAAGGGGGCGAGACTGTGGCGCTCTTCCCGATCTCGCAGGAACTACGCTATGCTATCCCCTTTGCCGACCCAGAGAAGAGCCTGGAGTATCTTGAAACCGTTCGCGACGCGAGCGAAGGCGATGTTGCCATCTATGCCGACGACGGCGAGAAATTCGGCGTCTGGCCGGAGACCGACAAGCTTTGCTATGAGGAGAAGTGGCTGGCGCGCTTTTTTCAGGCTATTACCGACAACGCCGATTGGGTGGAGATGAGATTCTTCTCGGAAATCCTGGATGAGGTCAAGCCGTTGGGACGGGTCTATCTGCCGACCGCTTCCTACAGCGAAATGAATGAATGGGCGCTACCGGCGGAAGCGATCGAGCAATATGAGAACCTTACTGAGAAGCTGAAAAAAGAAGGGCTGCTGGATACTTATCGCGCCTATGTCAAGGGCGGTTTCTGGCGTAACTTTCTCTCCAAGTATCCTGAGTCCAACCACCTGCACAAGCGGATGCTTTACGTCAGTGATTTGCTCGAAGCAAACAGGCGCGAGAACCGGAAAGCCGATCTTGAAAAGGCGACCAGCCATCTCTACGCGGCGCAGTGTAACTGCCCCTACTGGCATGGCGTCTTCGGCGGTCTCTACCTGCCTCACCTGCGCGGCGCCATCTACCAGGAACTGATTCAGGCCGAGAACCTGCTTCAAGCCAAGAGACTAATCGAGAGTAAACCAATAGTCGAAACAAAGGACTTCGACTGCGACGGTGCCGACGAGTTGCTGGTGACGACCCGATGCCACAAGGCGATATTTACACCCGGCAGCGGTGGCGCGATAATTGAGTTTGATGATTTCCGCAGCAAGAAGAACCTCGTCGATGTCATCGGTCGCTATCGCGAGGGCTACCATCACAAGCTCTTCGAGCCGCAGGAAGAAGTCGACGGCACCCCGTCAATCCATGATCGCTTGGTAACAAAAGAAGATGGGCTGGAGCAACTGCTCCACTACGATTGGTACCGGCGCGGGCTGTTTATCGATCATTTCTTCGGTGAAGAGACGACTTTGACGCAGTTTGCCCAATCGCAACACAGGGAAGAGGGCGACTTCGTAGGAGAGACCTATCAGCACCAGGTAGAGAGTATTAAGCAGGGGTTGCGGGTCACCTTGTGGCGGCAGGGAAATCTCTGGCGCGGTGAAGAACGGACACCTCTGGAGGT
>JAGLUH010000423.1 GCA_023134875.1 Candidatus Zixiibacteriota bacterium | reverse complement strand
GTGAAGAACGGACACCTCTGGAGGTAACCAAGACCTTCCGCTTTGGCAGTAATAGTGACACAGTGTCGATTGGATATCGCATCCACAACAAGCATGATCGACCGGTCGATCTTCATTTCGGTATCGAACTGGTTTTCGGCGGTTTCACCTTTCCGGCTACGGAGTCTGCAATCGAAACCGACGACAAGGGTATACTTCAGGCTGAAGTTGAAGCGGCAGTCATGGAGAAGCACCGCTTTGCAATCAGCAGCAATCTCTATGATTGCCAGGCGGGATTTGCTCTGGATCAGCCGGCAACCATCTGGTCGCATCCCCTCTGGACGGTGTCATTGTCGGAAGGTGGTTTCGAGAAGGTTTATCAGGGTCTAATCGTGCTGCCTCACTGGCGGTTCAAGCTGGCGGCGGGGAAGGAATGGAAGCTGGGAATGGAATTTTTCAGCCGCCTGCGCAAGAAGAATCCGCTTAATCAGCCGCAGCCTGCCGCCTCCGGTCAACTGCCGACTTAAGCTTCAGCAGCTTTTCTTTAATGGCACGCGCATGAGTGGCCTGCCAGAATATCCTATTACAGTTAGGACAGGTAGAAAAACGCTCCTGTGTCTTGAATACATAAGGGAAAACGTGCTCTTTAATGTCGGCCTTATTGATCTCTTCAAGCTCCCGGTTACAATTGAGACAACGTGAGAGGAAGTGATTGGTGGAAAGCGTCAATTTGAGATCGATAACTACCTGACAGAATTGCTCCTCAGGATTATCGACTTTGACATGATAGAAGTTGTCGGCCAGCACCAGTTCGGCGTATCTGCTGTTGCGCGAGACGATTTTCCTATCCTCTTCACGGCAAAGAGCAATTACGCGGCCAACATCATTGTCGACCACATAGGCGGTATCGAAACCGGCCATGCGCAGCAGCCGCGCCAGCTTGCCGACCGTGTTGTCGCAGACGAACCTCACAAAAACCTTTTCCATTGCCATTCATGGCTGTCTCTTCAAAGAGAATGATAGGAGAACACCGGCGAATGTCAAGCAAACCAAAGTATAGTCGGGTCACTTTGAGGCTGATGGTCATAATCGCTTTTCTGGTTGCTGCTGGCATGTTGTCAGCTCAGTCGCTGACGTCCTATAGTATGCTGGAACCGCCGCAGGTGGTGTATATTGCCATCGATCAGAAACAGGTCGATGTCAGACTGCTTGAGGTATTCGCTATTGAACTTGATGTCGAGGTCATCGCTCTTACCGTCGCCGCACAAGCTGCGACAACAGGTGACGCCGGTATTCCAGTCCTTGACATTTCCGCTGCCGTTGACGACAGTTTGCCAGCTCTGAGCTTGTTTCTGAAACAGATGAAGCCGGCGACCTGATCTTCCCGCCTAATAGGCTGCAACCACAATTCTTCACCGCCTTTCTTGCCAGGTTGCTGACGGAGATAGTGGAGCGTTATCAAGGGGTTGAACATGAGTTGCTAGCGATCTCTCCGGTCGAGCATGATGGAATGCCCCTGACGCTGACTGATGCCGAAGGCAGAACGAGTCTTTATTACTTCGGGGTCTTATACAATTCCTCAGGTGAGACCAGGGTAACCAGTGAATCTCTTCAAGCTGTCCTGAGAGAGAGATATCGTCTTGCCTTTGACACAAATAACTCTCTTGGTTCACTGATAGAGAGCCGTTGCCGCATGTTGACCGACCGTCTCAATCAACAACCGGAAGCGGCATTGCTGCGGCGTGAGGCTGCCACTTTTGTTAAAGAACTCACTGCAAGTCCGTATGCCGGTGACAACACTGAACTGCAAGAGCAACTGGCTCATTACACTTACGAAATCGGTCGCCGGCAGAATCGGTACCAGGATGTGCGTATTGTGTTCGACGCTGATCAAAACCTGATCCTGCCCAAACAGGGAAGTTGCGCGTTGACCCTTTCGGTCGTAAACACAGGCAAGCGGAAATACCAGCTTGATTCGTTAATGGCAGGTTTCCCGGCGACAGTATCGTTGCTGCAGATCAACCAGGAGATTCTGCCATTTTGGGAAATCAGAAGAAAGTTGGTGATTAACTACGATCCGAATGTTTTCGCTCAGGCAGCTGAGCGATGTTTTCCTTTGCCCCTTTTCCTGGACTATCGCGACGACAGCCTGTGCTATCAATATGTCAGTCGATTAAATCTGAGAATAGTCGAACCAGTTACTGCCAGCTTTATTCCGAACCGTTTGCTACTCACATCCTCTGATAGGGCTGATCGTCCCGACTGGCAGGTGCGCAGCCGTGATATTGCCGTCAGGTTCATCAACCACAGTTCCAGTGGGAAGCCGATAAAGCCATCGTTCAAGGTGGGAGCGCAGGTTGCCGTAGGGGCGTTTCCGAAAGAGCTTGAGTTGCCGCCGAAGAGCATCACTGTCCAGCAACTCAAGATAAACTTCAAGGGGGGGAGCAGAGTCTGACGCGGCCAAGGTGGTCATGTATAACCCCATCGGTGATTTCTGGTCTGATACCCTGGACGGCACCACCAATTATGCGCACGGCTTTCCCTGCTGGTGTGTTTCCATCGGGCTTGAATATCGAGGGGAATGCGTGCTCGGTGTTGTCTACGATCCCAACCGTGACGAACTGTTTACGGCGGCAAGCGGTCTGTCGGCAAGGATGAATGGGAAAAGAATCGCGGTAACTAAACGTCATTCACTCTCAGCTTCACTGCTGGCGACCGGTTTTCCCTATGATGTGCAGGTCAGTCGGGAGAACAACCTTAATTATTTCGCCAGGTTCGTAAAGAAAGCACAGGCAGTACGGCGTGCCGGTTCTGCGGCGCTTGATCTCTGTTACCTGGGCTGCGGCCGATTTGACGGTTTCTGGGAGTTGAAGCTGCATCCCTGGGATACGGCGGCGGCGATAGTAATAGTCGAGCAGGCGGGCGGCAAGGTTACCGATTTTGCCGGCGAGCACTACTCGATTTGTGGTAAGTATAATCCTGGCTTCCAACGGTTTGATTCATAAAAAGATGATGGCTGTATTGGCAGGCAGGGCTTGAGCTTTGCGGGTCAGTGAGCGCCGCAGGAGAGAAGCTCCTTCTCAAGGCGCTGGAAATCGAGTGGCTTGGGCATAAACCTCGCGATACCGGATTTCTTGATTCGCTCCAGCAGTCCGGCGGATACATAGGCGGTAATCAGAATTATCGGCAGCTTGGGGAACCCGGCTTTCACCTGCTGATACAATTCGATGCCATCCCCGTCAGGGAACACGAAATCGGTTATCACCAGGTCGAGCTCATTCTTCCTGACCGCGTCGAGACCGGCGGCGACTGTGGTGGCGGTGTAGACGATATTGTTGGCGGCTTCAAGGCGTTCCCGCAGCGACACCAGGAACTCTTCGTTATCGTCCACCACCAGCACCCGTCGTTGCTGAAGCCCTCTGAGAAGGCTACTGATTTCGGCCTCGATCTTGTTAATCCGAAAGGGTTTGGCCAGGAAACCGTCAGCGCCCGATTTGAATGCCTGCTGCTTCAGTTCTTCGGTGCCCACACCGGTAATCAGCAAGACGGGCAAATCTGCATGCGACTTCTTGATCTCTTGCAACAACTCGATTCCCGACATTTCCGGCATATTGATGTCGGAAATCACCAGGCTGAATTGCTGTTGGCTTAAAGCTGCCAGTGCCTTGGCGGCTGAGGTCGCCGGGTAGGCCTCGTAGCCGATAACCTCCAGGGTGTCAACCAGCAACTCGGTCAAGCTGGCATCGTCGTCGACGACCAACACCTTGGCCATATTTGCTGTCATGTTATTAGAATCGTTTGTTTTCGCTAATTCTTTAGGCTCCGGTAGCTACTAAAACGTCTCCAGACGGCAAGCTGTTTACGCTTTTTGCCTGGCGTAGTCAACCGCCGAACTGTAGATTCTTCATTATGAGCAGTATTGAGTTCCGCAATGTCGGGAAACGATTCGGCACCGAGGCATTGTTTTCCCAGTTCAATTTGCAGCTTGAGGCGGGAAAACTTTCGGTTATTCTAGGGCCTTCCGGCTGTGGTAAGTCGACCCTGCTCCGCCTTATCGCCGGATTGGAATACCCCGATTCCGGTTCGATTCTGATTAACGGCAGCGACGTCACCGGCGTCTTGCCGCGGCAACGCCGGGTGGCGATGGTTTTTCAGAATTATGCACTCTATCCTCACCTCACCGTTCGAGAGAACCTCGCTTTCCCTCTGCGGGTAGCCAAACAACCAAAAGCGGAAATCGTCCGAAAAACGGAAGCGACCGCCGCTCTTCTTGGCCTGACTAAGCTGCTCGACCGCTATCCGAAGACCCTGTCTGGGGGTGAACGTCAGCGCACGGCGCTGGGACGGGCGATTATCCGCGACCCGCAGCTCTTTCTTTTTGATGAGCCCCTTTCCAATCTTGATTTTCAGTTGCGCAATCGTATGCGCGGTGAGCTGGTAACGTTGCAGCGTAAATTGAAGAAGACAGTTGTCCATGTCACTCATGATCAAACTGAAGGCATGACGATGGCGGATACGCTGATTCTGCTTGATCAGGGGGAAATCAGACAGATTGGCGATCCCGATACTGTTTATCGGAAACCGGCAAATCTTTTTGTCGCTCGTTTCGTCGGCTCACCGCCAATGAATATCTTCCCGGGGCGAATCAGAGAGGGCAATCTATATTTGGATAAGACCGATCTCAAGCTCAGTCTCGTCAATCTTCCTGACGGCGTTTACCATGTCGGTGTCCGGCCTGATGAGTTGCAGGTGGAAGAATCAGAAAACGCCCTCCCGCTAATTGTTGGCTATACCGAGTTTCATGGTTCCAGCAATTATCTGTTCGGTACCATACATGGTCAGCAGTTTATCGCCCTGGCAGGGGAGGATATTCACCGGCATCGGGAGAAGGAAGTTCATGTCCAATTCGACTCCGCTTCGTTTCATTTCTTTGACGCCGTCAGCGGGAAACGTGTTGAGCCACAGCGATAGATCACAAACGTGGGCGGGCCTGCCTCCATGCTTTGATATGTGGGCGGCAGACGTCTCGTCTGCCTCCTATTTACGACCGGGCAGATCAGGAAATCTGCCGCGCACAGTGTAGAACAAGCGGCCGGCCCGCTTGGTTATTCTCTGGGAGGTATAAGATGACAAGGACCTTTAAGATGTATCTTGGCGGCGGATTTGTCTCATCTGACAACAGAATCGAGGTTCGTTCGCCCTGGGACCGCTCGCTGGTCGGTTGTGCCACAGCGGCAAGTAAGGCCGACTACCGCAAGGCGATTACGCTGGCGCAGCGAGCCTATCAGCAGACCCGTAAGCTGGCCTGCCACGAGCGGGAGGCGATTCTATATCAGATCGTTGCCGGCTTAGAGAAAGCTAAGGAGAAGCTGGCGCGCTCGATTGCGATGGAGATGGGCAAAGTAATCCGCGACGCTCGCGGCGAAGTAGCGCGCGCTGTCAGCACGTTTCGAGTTGCCGCCGAAGAAGCGAAACGCATACCGGGTCAGATCATCGATCTCGATTGGCTGCCGGGACATGAAGAACGTACCGGCCTGATTCGACGTTTCCCGATCGGTGTGATTGCCGGTATCTCGCCCTTCAACTTCCCCTTGAACCTGATTGCCCACAAGGTCGCTCCGGCGATTGCTTCGGGAAATACGATTATCCTCAAACCAGCTTCAAAAACGCCCCTGGTGGCGTTGATGCTGGCGGAAATCGTCGATAAGACCGACCTGCCCAGGGGAGCGTTGAGCATACTGCCAGGATCGCCGCAGGAGGCAACTCCTCTGCTCGACGACGATCGCGTAAAGCTGGTCACCTTCACCGGTTCCTCCGAGGTGGGGTGGCGGATCAAGCAGAATTGCGGCAAGAAAAAAGTGGTGCTGGAGTTGGGCGGCAACGCTGGTGTGATCGTTGCCGATGATGCTGATCTTGATTTTGCGGCCGGCCGGGTGCTCTACGGCGGGTTCAGCAACAGCGGTCAGTCCTGCATTTCCGTGCAGCGTATCATCGTGCATGAGAAAGTCTACCGCCGATTTCTTGGCAGGTTTGTCAAGCTGGTCAAAGGTCTGAAAGTTGGTGCGCCCCTCAATGAAAAATCGGATGTCAGTGCTATGATTGACAAGGAGTCGACTAACAAGGTCAGGAAATGGATCACTGAAGCGGTCGCCGACGGCGCCAGGATACTGACCGGTGGTGAAGTAAGACGCGGCATGCTGCTGCCGACGGTATTGACTGATGTCAAGCCAGCGATGAATGTCTGCCGCTGTGAGGTCTTCGCGCCCCTGGTAACGATTATGAGATATCGCAGTTTCAAAAAGGCCGTCCGGGAAATCAACAACTCGATTTTCGGCCTCCAGGCGGGCGTCTTCACCAATCGCCTCGATGATGTCATGTACGCCTTCGAGGAAATCGAGACCGGCGGCGTGGTAATCAACGACGTTCCCACCTACCGCGCCGATCACATGCCCTACGGCGGCGTCAAGGATTCCGGTATGCAGCGCGAAGGCCTGCGCTACGCCATCGAAGACATGACCGAAACGAAGATACTGGTACTCAACCTGAAGAAATAGCGTTTGCCAACCAGCCACTCGGTTATTATGATAGGAAACCAGTTGGTGATGATCCCGGGCAATTCACTCGCTGGGGAGAAGGGCTGACAAAGGCGAAACCTGGAGGTATTGATGTTGCGAATGTTTACACTTCTGCTGGCTGCGCTTCTGTTTCTGGCGCTTGCCGGATGCGGCGATCAAGAATGCGCCACCTGTCCGGAAACGCCGGCGATATTTTATGTTACCAAGCATAAGATCGATTTCGGCGCTACCTTAACCACTGCCGTCTTTACCATTGTCAACAAGGGGGAGAAAGACCTTACCTGGACAATCGATTATGGCGACGTTGCCTGGTTAGAGGTCTCCCCCACGACCGACACCAATGATAAAGTAATCACCTGTACCGCCGATCGCAG
>JAGLUH010000422.1 GCA_023134875.1 Candidatus Zixiibacteriota bacterium | reverse complement strand
GTGCAGAGCGTGCCGGTATTGTGGTCATGGGCGCCAGAGCCTGGAGTATTGCCGGTGAGGTTATCTGTACTCTCCTGGCCTGGCGGGTGAAATAGAAAGCTGCGAGTATATGACCAAGAAAAAGAAAGAGACAAGAAAACAACCGGCGACACCTAAAAAGATTGATCTGGTAGCGCAGATCGAGGAATCGAGCCGGTATCCCTTCATTTACGCCGGCGCACTCCTGGTCTTCATCTGCATCCTCTTCGGCAAGTTCATTTTTTCGAGCCAGATGCTGTTTGGTTCCGACACGATTCAAGCAGGAATCTTCTTTCGGGATTTCATAATCACTCACTTCAAGAGCCATGGCTCAATACCATTATGGAATCCCTACATTTTCTGCGGTCTACCCCCTGTCGATGCTTTCCACGGCGATATTTTCTACCTGCCTACCCTCATCCTGAAGGGCATCTTACCGCTACCGCGGGCGCTGGGTTGGGGATTGGTGCTGCATATCTATTTGGCCGGTATTTTCGCCTATCTCTGCGCGCGCGGTTTCGGCCTATCGCGCCTGGCGGCCAGTTTCGCGGGGATAGCCTATATGTTTTCCGGTTACCTGATCTCATTGGTAGCACCGGGGCATGACGGTAAAATCTTTGTCAGCGCTCTCTTTCCCCTTGCTTTTCATTTCCTTAATCGGGGAATGGTGACTTTCGCCCTGAAGTACTTCATTGGTCTGGGACTGACCATCGCGTTTATTATCCTGACACCGCACCCGCAGATGGCCTATTTCACTCTCTGGGCGCTGGGCGGATTCTTTCTCTACCGTCTCATATTCATGTTCAAGGACAAGGTGGGAGTGGGCAAGGTGAGTCTCGTCGCAGCTATGTTTGTGATGGCGGTGGTGATCGGCTTGTTTGGTTCGGCGATTCAGTTCTATCCCGGTTATAGGTATATCTCCGAGTTTTCCCCGCGAGCCGGTGAAGGCGCCAAGGGGCGGGGTGGTTACGAGTGGTCAATCTCCTGGTCATTGCATCCGGAAGAATTAATTAGTCAGGTCGTTCCCAACTTCGCCGGTGTCGACAATCACACGACCGGTACCCAGTATTGGGGCCGGAATCCCTTCAAGGACAATTCTGAATACAGCGGCGTTCTCGCCATCATGCTTGCCGTGCTGGCGATTGCCCTGAGGCGGAAACGAGAAACCTGGTTTTTCCTGGGGCTGGCGCTCTTTGCCCTGATCTATGCTCTGGGAGGGACGACTCCCATTTTTCGGCTTTTCTACCTATTGATTCCCAATGTCGGGAAAATGCGGGCGCCGTCGATGATAATGTTCCTTTTCACCTTCTCGTTGTCGCTGCTGGCGGCTTATGGTATCGATGCTCTGACCCGCCTGCGAGCGGCGACCGGCGTCAGGCAGAAGAACCCGTTGATAAAGGCGATCATGGTCGCGGCGGGGATTATCACGCTTGTCACCCTATTGTTTTCAGTCGCCGGCGAGGCATTGATGAATCTCTACACCTCGATTTTCTATTCTGATATCTCGACGGATAATCAACAGGCGCTGACCGCTCACCGGCCGGAGATAACCTTAAGTCTCTGGATGGTCACCATTCTGATCTGGCTGGCGGTTTTCCTGGTGCGCGGCTACGTGCGGGGAACGATAGGCAGGATCGCCATTATCGGCCTGGTTTTCATCGCCCTGATCGATTTCTGGCGGCTTGATTTCTCATTTATCAGTGTTGCTGATTACGATCGCTATTTCCCCAGGGCGCCGGTGCTGGAGTACCTGAAATCAGCTCCGGAACCGGTACGTGTTTTTGATTTGAGCCGGCGGACGTTTTCGTCACGCAATTATTTCGCCCTTAATCGAGTAGAACAAATGGTCGGTTATCATGGCGCCCAACTGAAGAAGTTTGATCAGTTCATCGGCGGGTTAAAGTATGAGCGGTTGGTGGGGCAGACAGGGATTAAATTGCGTCCCTTCCATCTGACCGGTACCCGCTATGTTATCCTGGATGGTGGACGCAAAATGGATGAGGCAAGCGGCTTGAGGTTGGTTTACGATAATGAAGTGGCGGTATATCAGACGCCCCAGCCAATGCGGCGGGCAACTCTCTTCCATGCCTACCAGTTGGGCAACGATGATGAAAGCGACCTCGATCTGCTCCTGGGCGACAAGTTCCTTTACCGGTCGATTCTAATCCTTTATGAAGAACCCGAATATCGGCCACTGCTGCCCGATCCTGATGCCACCGAAAAGGTCGAGATTGTCACGCGCGATGTCAATGGTCAGACGTATCAGGTCGAACTGGCGGCCCCAGGTCTTCTCTTTGTCTCGGAGAACTACTTCCCCGGCTGGAAGGTGAAGGTTGATGGCGTCGAAAAGAAGCTGCTGCGAGCCGATCACACGTTCCGGGCGGTATCGCTTGACGCCGGCACTCACGAGGTGGAGTTCTATTTCGAGTGGTCTCGGTATGAGAAAAGCAAGCTGACCACCATTTTGACGGCGTTCTTCTGCTTCGTGGTGCTTCTCGGTTGTTTCGGCTACGGGTGGATCAGAAGGAGGAAAGCACATTGAGCAAACGCGCCCTGGTACTACTCCCCACCTACAATGAAAAGGATAATGTCGCCAGAATCTCCGAGCAAATCCTGGAGGTTGACGAGCGGATCGAAATCCTGGTAGTCGATGACAACTCCCCGGACGGTACCGGTGAGATCGCCGATCAGTTGGCGTCAGCCAATCCTCGCATCAAGGTGATGCACCGGCTGGAGAAAAAAGGTCTGGGGCGGGCCTACATTGCCGGATTCAAGTACGGCATTAAGCATAAGTACGACTATATCTTTGAGATGGACGCCGATTTCTCGCATCAACCTCGCTACCTGGCCGATCACCTCCGGAATATCCAGACTTGCGACATCAGCCTCGGCTCCCGCTATATTGATGGCGGTGGCGTGGAAAACTGGCCGAAAATCAGGTTGGCGATTTCTTATTACGCCAATGTCTATTCCTGGCTGGTAACGGGACTGCCGGTCAGGGACGCTACCGGTGGTTTCAAATGTTTTCGCCGTCACGTGCTCGAATCACTCAAGCTTGACTCGATCAGGTCGAATGGTTACTCCTTTCAGATCGAAGTCAGTTTCCGAGCGTGGCTTAAAGGCTTCACGATCAGGGAGATTCCCATCGTTTTCGTGGAGCGGGAAGCGGGCACTTCCAAGTTTTCCAGGAGGATAATCTTCGAGGCGGTGTACATGGTGCTTTACCTGGGGCTCAAATCGATCCCCTTCCGATTGAAGCGCCTGTTTGGCAAGAGTAAATGAATCGCTCCGACCCCCAGGTTGCTGTAATCATTCTAAACTATAACACCCCCGAACTGACCCACACCCTGATAGAGTCGATAGAAAAACAAGCCAGTGACTTTGCCTGCCAAATTATCGTGATCGACAACAATTCACGTGATGGTTTCAAGTATCGACCCAGAACAGGTGCGCCACGCCAGCGAGTAATTCATCTCAATCATAACCTTGGTTTCGCCCGTGCCGCCAACTTCGCCTCGACATTGACTGACGCTCCCTACCTGCTTTTTGCCAATTCCGACTGTCGCTTGACCGCGAACATCGTTTCCGTTATGCACCAGTATTTGGAAAGCAATCGCGCCTGCGCCGCCTGCGCCCCGCGACTTCTCTTTCCTGACGGCAGCCCCCATTCGTCGATTCGTCGTTTCCCCGATTATCGCAACATCAGCAGATCACGCGGATCATTGCTTCCTGCCAGAGAAGGTTACACTATTGCCGCTGATACCGTGCGCAAACCGGTAGAGGCCGTGTCAGCGACTTTCCTGATGGTAAGGCATGACCTGTTCGACCGGGCGGGACGTTTCGAGCCGAGTTATTTCATGTATGTTGAAGATACCGACTTGTGCCGAAAGTTCGCCGACGCGGGAAAGCAAATTGTCTACCTGGGCGACCTGGAAGTGACTCATCACTGGGGCGAAAGTTGTCGGCGGCAACCGCTGCGGTTGAAGCTGGAACACCACCGCTCGATCAGGAACTACTTCTATCGGCATGTCCCCAACCGCAGGCTGGCCAACCTGAGTCTCAGCTTGCAATTGGCAGTTAACCTAGTCTTGGTCGGTTTCCGAATGGTCGTTTTGAGAAGGAAATAGGACAGGTGATCTTACACTATTTACT
>JAGLUH010000421.1 GCA_023134875.1 Candidatus Zixiibacteriota bacterium | reverse complement strand
ATACCCTTCACCGGTGGCTGGGCGGTCTTTATTGGCTTCTGGCTTGGTGTCCTGCTGGCGTATCTGCTGGTGCCGGAGTTTGCCGCCGGATTGGGACAATATCTTCCCGGGGTTTTTGCTGCTCACCTGCTGATCTTCCTGGGCGGCGTGGTCGATGATTTCGTTGACCTGGCAGCTTGGTTGAAGCTGGCAATCCAGGCTACCGCCGCAATGATTCTAATTGCCAGCGGTCTCAAGATCGACACGATCTATATCCCTTTTACCGGCTCTTTCCTGCTGGGAGACCTGACCTATCCGGCGACGATATTATGGGTCCTGGTGATCGTCAATGCCGTGAATATTGTCGATGGCCTTGACGGTCTGGCTGCCGGGTTGTCGGTAATCACCTCAATAGGACTTCTCTATGTCGGTCTGACCTTGCAGGTACCGGTGGTTGTCGGTCTGGCTGTTATCCTGCTTGGCGTCCTGCCGGCCTTCCTCAGATTCAACTATGCCAACGCCTCAATCTTCCTCGGTGACTCAGGCGCACAATCGATCGGTTTCGTCTTTGCCGTCGCGGCGATTTATTTCCCGATCAAGAGCTACACGGTGGTCGCCATGTTTGTGCCGTTATTGTCTCTGGGGGTGCCCCTGGTGGAGTTGGCCTTGAGTTTCGTCCGGCGACTCCTGGTCGGCAAACCGGTGATGGCGGGCGACTATGGTCATCTTTTCCATGTCCTGGTCAAACGCGGTCTCAGTCATCGCGCCACTGTGCTCGTTTTCTATGCGGTGGCTGTGTCGCTGCAGATCTTTGTGTTCACGCTTTTTCTCTTTGACCGACGGGTTGTTTTTTCTATATTGGTGCTGTTCATGATGGTCACAGCAGCTTGGTTCTTACGGTTGTCAAGACAGGAGGAGCGCTGATAAGTGGCGGCCGGTGGATATCTTGACTTCGAGAAACCGATTCTCGAACTGGAAAAGAAAATCCAGGAGATGAAAGAACTCTCCGCCGGTGAGACGGTGGAGCTAAGCTCGGAAATCTCCTCGCTGGAGAAGAAATTAGAGAAGCTGCAAACTGAGATATTCGCCAAGCTCTCCCGCTGGCAGCGAGTCCAGCTTGCGCGGCACCCGAAACGCCCTTACACGCTTGATTACATCAATCATATCTTTACTGACTTTATCGAGTTGCACGGGGACCGTGGTTTTGCCGATGATAAGGCGGTTGTTTGCGGGTTTGGTAAGCTCGACGGCGAAAAGGTAATGATCATCGGCCAGCAGAAGGGGCGCGATACCAGGCAGAAGCTGGAACGCAATTTCGGTATGATGCATCCGGAGGGTTATCGCAAAGCCCTGCGCTTCATGAAACTGGCCGCCAAGTACAGTTTGCCGATTATCATCTTCATCGACACGCCGGGCGCCTTTCCCGGCATCGACGCTGAGGAACGGGGGCAGGCGGAAGCTATCGCCAGAAATATCAAGGAGATGTATGCTTTGCCGGTGCCGATAGTTATCGTCATTATCGGTGAAGGCGCATCTGGAGGCGCTCTTGGTATCGGCATCGGTGATGTTATTCTGATGCAGGAAAACGCCTGGTACTCGGTAATTTCACCCGAAGGCTGCGCCGCTATCCTCTGGCGGGACAACGCCAAGGCGCCGGAAGCCGCGGAAGCGTTGAAACTTTCCGCACCCGATCTGATGAAGTTGAAAGTGATCGATAAGATTCTGCCGGAACCGACCGGCGGCGCCCATCGCAATCATGGACTGGCAGCGGAAATCGTCAAGAAGGAGTTTATCGCCTGCCTGACTGAGTTGAAACAGTTGCCGGTTGCTGAATTGTTGTCACGACGGCTGGAGAAATTCCGGAAAATCGGAGTCTATGATGAGGTCTGAGGCATCGACTGTCGCCGGTCTCGACCAACGGTTGCTCGCCATCCTGGCCTGCCCGCAGTGTAAGGGCAAATTACAATATGATACGCAGCGGCCCGCTCTTGAGTGCGGCCGGTGTCGTCTGCGTTACTTGATTAGAAACGGCATTCCCATTCTGCTCCCCAGTGAAGCCGAGGTCATGCCAACCGCTACTTATTAAGGAGTAACTGTCCTATGAAACTCTCCAAGTTCTCTGAAGAAGGCTTGATAACCTTTGATCTGAAAGCAACATCCAAGAGTAAAGCCATAGAAGAGCTGGTGGAGTTGGCATCCAAGTCGAAGTTGATAACCGACAAGGAACTGCTGCTCAAGGATATCATTACACGGGAAAACCTGGTTACTACGGGTGTCGGCTATGGTGTCGCTTTCCCCCATGCCAAGACCAGGGCGACCAGGGGGATCGTTATCGCGTTTGGTCGTTCGAATCACGGCGTTGAGTTCGAAGCGATGGACAAGAAGCCGGTTAACCTTGTCTTCCTGATCGCCGCTCCGGAAGATGCAATCGGCGCTCACCTGAAAGTGATGGCGCACCTTTCCTACATCATGAAATCGGAGGTTAACCGCCAGAAATTGATGGCGGTTAAAAGTCCCGGCGAGTTGCTGCAGATCATCGATACCATCGACTGATTTTGATGAAATGGGTAACGAGTTTACTATATCGTAATAAACGATTTTCTCTCTTTCTCGCCGGTCTGCTTTTTTCGCTTACGCTTTTTGCCCTCCCCTTAAACCAGAAGACGTTTGTTTGCAATGTCCTGCAGAACATTTTCTATTGGCCCTACTGGTCGACAGCCGGTATAGTGGCTAAAGTCATAAGCGTACATGAAGTGAATACTGCATTACAAGCGGAGCTAGTCCGTCTCAAGCTGGAGCGGATCACCTTTGAGGAAAACAAACTGGAGAATGAGCGTTTCCGGGAAATGCTCGAATTCCTGCCGGTAGCGGAGTTCGAGATTATTCCGGCGCACGTTATCGCCTATGACCAGGGGCGGCGGAGCTCGTCGCTGGCTATCAAGGGCAATCGTGAGCTTGGTCGCTTCCTGCCGGTTGTCGATGAGAGCGGTCTGGTCGGCAAGATCAGCGCCAGTACCGGCCGCGTTGCTACAGTATCACTCCTGATCGGACCCAACTGTCGGGTGGCGGCACGCGACAAGCAAACCAGGAGTCTGGGAATTGTTAAGTGGCAGTCGGGTCGAGACCTTTATCTCGATGATGTCGCTTTGGATAACAAGGTTGTGATCGGCGATACCCTGATATCATCCGGCTTGGGCGGTGTATTCCCCAAAGGGCTGATAATTGGTGTTGTAACCGGCGTGAGCAGCAAACCGTCGCGCTTTTTCCGGGAGATAACCGTGAAACCGGCGGTCGATTTCGGCTCTCTGGATAACGTCATGGTACTCAAGCCAAAGAGTGAACCAAGTGGCGATTAGTATCATCAAATTCCTGCTGTTGGCTTATCTGGCCGCCTTCTGCCAAACCATCCTGGCCAACCTTACTGCTATTGGCGGTGTCAGTCCCAATTTCGGCACTATAATTATCGTGCTGATAGTCCTCAAAAGTGATTTTCAGGTTGCGTTTCCGGCTGCATTACTAACGGGTCTGGTGATTGATATCCTCAACCCGGAACTTTTTGGCCTCGGTACGGCGATCAGGTTTGCCATCGCCGCTGCAGTGTGGGAATTGAAATGCAAGATGGACCTCAAGCGCCTGGCTGCCAGAGTATACCTGCTCATGGGGGCGGAAGCAGCGTTTCAACTTTTCTATCAGTGTTGTGCCAACCGATTCGACCTTGACATCCTGGGACATCTGTTTGTTGAGGTTTCGCTGCCGATCCTGCTTTATACTTCCGTTCTCGGCACCGTAGCAATTATGATCGGTGACCTGTCGGTGAAAATTCAGATCAAGAAGGCTGGCGGTGGGTAGGCAGCACTCCCGTGCAACGCGAGGATGGGTGTTGATTCTGGTGTCAACGCTCGGTCTTCTGGTTCTGTTTCTGCAACTGGTCAACATCCAGGTACTCTCCCACGACCACTATTTTGCCATGGCGGAGGAGAACCGCATTCGGGTGACGCCGATACCGCCACTGCGGGGGCGTATACTTGACCGCGAAGGCAGACTCCTGGCCTCCGATCGTCCCTCGTACACTATTTCCATTATCCCCTCCGAGGCCAAACCTCTATCAGAACTGGCCGGCAAGCTTGCCCCGCTTCTGGCAATGGACGCTGACGTTATAGTCGAGAAGGTTCGTCAGCGCCGTTTCCGTAAATATGAACCGGTTCGTATCAAGCGCGACGTCGATTTCGGCACAGTTTGTATCATCGAGGAGGCGGCGGAGCTTTATCCCGGTGTAATCTATCAACTCGACCACGCGCGGCATTACCACTACGGCAACATCGCCTGCCATCTACTGGGACATACCGGCGAGGTGGATGATCGGGAAAGGCGAAGTGGATACAGGCTTGGTTCCCTGATAGGCAGATCGGGTATTGAGAGACAATATGACCAGTTGCTGCGTGGCTTTGAAGGCGTGGACTATCTGGAAGTTTCCGCAACCGGCCGCATCATCGGCCCGCTGGAAGAGAAACAAGGCAGGGAGCCGATTGCAGGAATGGAGTTGGTACTGACTATCGATCTTGACTTGCAGCGGGTCGCTGATTCCCTCTTTGGGGACACGTTGACGGGCGCCGCCGTTTTTATCCGACCCCGTTCGGGTGAGATTGTGGCGCTGGTTTCCAAACCAACCTATGACGCTAATCTATTCTCCGGACTGGTGCCTGTTTCTGAGTATGATAATCTGATACAGGATCAGGGTCATCCGCTCTTTGACCGCGCCATCAG
>JAGLUH010000420.1 GCA_023134875.1 Candidatus Zixiibacteriota bacterium | reverse complement strand
TGTCATTGGGGTAGTTATTGACGAATATCTCGAGTTTCGTTAAGGCATCGTCAAACTCAAAGTGAAGCCAGAGGTCAGCATAGATATCGAGCAGATTGCGCTCATAAATGGGTAACTTGTCCGCAAATTGCTCTGCCAACGCCAGGTAAGCGGCACCCTCTTGGCGACGACCGGCAAAAGTGTGTGCCATACCGATTCTCATGTAGGCGAGAGCAAAGGTCGAATCAAAGACGAGCGCCCGGTTATACTTGGCGATGGCTTCATCATACAGCCCATTAGAGAAGTCCTCAAGGGCAAGGTGGTACTGTTTGTAGGCCTCCGGCGAAGAAGTAGTTACCGATGCCACGGCGGCATCGGCTGTTTGCGCGCCAGCGACATTGAGGGCGGTGGCGATTCTCTGTGTTAGAGAATCGACCAGCATGAAGGGGTCAATTCCCATTACCTTTTCGCCAAAGATGATCTTGCCGGAAGCGATATCTTCCAAGCGGGCATCAATCCTGATTCGATCACCCACCTTGAAATAAGAGCCGGAAAGTATAGTGGTGGCGCCCAGCGTCCGGGCAGCATCAATATATTCCTGATGGGTGAAGCTGAGGTCGGTCTGATCTGCTTTCCTGCCGAGACGATCAAACACCCGGCTCTGACTGATGATATTGACAGCGTCATTCTGTGACAGATCAGTCAGTAGTATTTCCGGCAGGCCGGTCTGCAACCAGTCCAGTTCGCTGTCGCCGGTCTTATTCTCGAATCCAAGAATGGCCAAAGCGGGCTCGCCGGCCACTGCGCTCCTGCCGCCTTCCTTATCGAAGATTCCAACTGACAGGATTACAGCAATTACTGCTACGAACAACACAGCGAGCAGGACTATCTGGTTTCCTTTCCGAAAGAGTAGACCTTGTTTCTTTTTACCGGAAACTGCTGTGATATCGAAAACCGAATCGGAGACACCGCTATCATACTTCTTTCGCAGCCGTCGCAGATCAACTACTAAATCACGAGTGTCCTGATAGCGATCGTTGGCATCTTTCTGCAGGCATTTGTCGATGATTCTATCGAGTTCCGCTGGAATTGATTCGTTCTTCCGGCTGGGCGGTTCCGGTTCCGACTCAAGAATCTTGGCTAAAATGGAAACCTGGGTGGAGCCGCTGAAGGGAAGTGTGTCGGTAGCCATGCGGTAAAGCAGTATCCCGAAAGAAAAAACATCAGAGCGGCAATCGATTTCCTTGCCCTGCGCCTGCTCCGGAGACATGTAGGAGACCGTGCCCACCACCGTACTGGCACGAGTCAACTCCTGAGAAACGGTCTCCTCTACTTCAGCATCTTTGCCCTCCATACGCAGTGGATCGATCCGTTTTGCCAACCCGAAGTCGAGAATCTTGGGTTCCCCGTTTTCATTGATGATGATGTTGTCAGGCTTCAGATCCCGGTGAACTACATTTACCTTATGAGCGGCGGCGAGTCCGGAAGCAATCTTCTCCGCCAGCCGCAGGACGGTGGTGATATCGCTCCCCTGCGCAGTGATAAAATCAATAAGAGTGGTACCCTCAATATATTCCATCACGATGTAGTTGATCTGCCGCTCGCTATCCGGATCAGGCGCGGCACCGATATCATGAATCGCCGCTACATTGGGATGGGATATGCCGGCGGCAGTGGTGGCTTCCCGCTGGAATCGTTCCTGGCGTTCCGGACTATCGAAGAAATCGGCGCGCAGGGTTTTGAGGGCGACCTGACGCTTGAGCTTCTGATCAAGCACCAAATAGACTTCGCCCATACCTCCTTCGCCAAGTTTACGAATTATCTCAAAATGAGCGAAGCTTTGACCTTTGCTTAACATTAATTATCCCTCTTCAGAATCAACATGGTAATATCGTCAGAACTGGGGGCATCACCGACAAATCGCCTAACATCCTGAACTAGTAATTCAGCCAGCGCCGCCGGCGCCAGTTGCCGATTCGCGGTGACCGTCTGTTCCGTTCGCTCATCCGAATACATCTCTCCGGATGCGGTTTCCGCCTCGGTCACGCCGTCGGTATAGATAAAGAGCAGGTCTCCCGCTTCCAGCATCTGCCTCTCTTCCCGCCACTCGACAAAATCAAACGCGCCGATCATAGTGCCTGACGCTTCCAGGTATTCAATCTGACCCTGCTGACGCACCAGCAGGGGCGCATTATGGCCGGCGTTGACATACCTGATTTCATTCTTCCCCGGATCAAGCACGCCGATAAACAGGGTGGCGAAATCGCCGGAGCGGCTGTAGCGGCACAACTGCTGCGAGGCCAGTTCCACTGCATGCAGCAGATCGAATTCACGAGTATGGTAAAGGATACGAAACGATGCCAGGATATTCGACATCAGGAGCGCCGCCCCCATGCCCTTGCCGCAGACGTCGGCGACGAGAAATAGCAGAGAACCATCATCCAGCAGCGTCATATCGTAGAGGTCACCGCCGACCTGACGTGATGGTTCCAGAAACGCGTGAACCTGATAACCCGGTACTAACGGCGCTTCACTTGCCAATAGCGTGCTCTGGATCAGGGCAGCTCGTTTCAATTCCGCTTCCAGCACTTCCTTTTCCTGTCGTTCCTGAAGCAGCGAGTTGTTCGCCAGGCGCGCGGCGATGATGTTGCCGAAGGTTGCCAGCAACCTGAGGTAGTCATCGTTGAATTGATGCAGTGGATTAGTGGTATCAATATAAAGAATGCCGAGTACGTCTTTCTCGTCGAAAAGCGGTACCGCCATCGCCGATTTCAACGCCGACCTGATAATCGACTCCTTACCGGAGAAACGGGAATCAAGACTGGGATCGCCGATTAAAACAGCGTTTTTCTGAGTGGTTACTTCTTTGACGATGGTCGTGGAAAGGGTAAAGCTGCCGGGGTCTTTACCTTCCGGCAACAGGGTAGCCGCCACATAGACCTGATTCTCATCTTCGG
>JAGLUH010000042.1 GCA_023134875.1 Candidatus Zixiibacteriota bacterium | reverse complement strand
CGTCCAGGGCCAGGATTATTATGAATCCATTTGCATCTTTCTATAATGTCATTGTAAACCGCCCCATGAGACCAGGGCTCGTCTCTAAGATACTTATGTATCTCAACATGAGGAGCATTCGCCTTAAACCAGTTTACCCAGGCGTCTGAGCCGGCCCGCCAGCCGGCCTCATTATCCGGAGAGAATTCTGCCGGCCTGTAGTTATAGGGGCCTATTGAAAAGGTCCTGTTTCCCACATTTTCTCCCGGTCCTTCATAATTGTTTGCTGCTGTGTATAATTGGCCGGTTAGGTATCTTTTGTGATATTTGTCCAAAACACCAAGATCTCTAACACCCCTGACAATATCGAAGCGGTGACGATGGGCCATCTGATGATACCTGGCTTCCACAGCGTAGTATTCCGGTCTCTCAGAACGAACCCCATGCCTGTCTTTAATTGAGCTATAGCTTATAACAAACATATTCTTAAGATGACACTCATCCGGCAGGACAAAATCATACACCTGTAGAGACACTGGTATCGTGTAGGTTAGTAGCGAATTAACACGCACTTCCATCTTACCTGTGTAAGTCCCCGGCAGCGCATCTCGCGGAATATATATGTCAACCCATACCCCCTGATTATTGTTTGCCGCCATATCGAAAGGCGCTCCTCCCAAGCCACTTGGAGCAGCAAGGGGTATTAGAGCGTCTGGAAGCCAAACACCATCCACACGGACGTAATGCTCGGTAAACAATTCAATCCTCTTTCCCACGTAACCGAACGGGGCAGAGGAGCCTGTGTTCCTAATCACAAAAGGGCTGTTAGTCAGTCTATCCAGACTTACGTCTACCTTATTTACTCCCGAAACATCAGCCTCAATTATCAGTTGAAAAGCGACAATTTCATTCTTTGCGCCAAACAGACTGATTTTACTACCATTCCACACTGGATTATCCGAACTCGTTGCCAGTGGGTGATTAACATCTGTCTTCTTCACCTTTTCGCCATCATCAACTGCCCAGATCCTTGATACACCAGCTTGGGCATACTGAGGCGGCATAATCAATGCAAGTAATGCAGGCAAAAAAACGGAAAGCCGTATGCTTAAGAACCCTTTCCTGCAAGCTGTTTTGCCTTTCTTTCTTTCCATCTTTGAACTCCTTTCGGAACACACGTTTGAGCTTTCATCTTGAGCAATATGCAAAACCCTGTCAAGTGCTTTTGAAAAAAGTGTGGTTGAACTTGCAAATGAACGCCGTTTTATGTAGGATTCTTCAGTATATACACGGTTATCAAATAAGTATACTCAATTTCAAGGAGAACGGCCATGAGGAACGTATCATTGTTGGCTACGGTGGTAATAACGTTTGTGAGTTTGCTGTGCCCGGTCGCGCGTGGGGGCGAGGCGGGCGAACGGCCGTGGTCGGTCGGCTATGCTGAAGCAGACATCACGCCGGCACCGGGGCAGGTCCAGATGCGCGGTTTCGGTCGCGAGCGATATGCCAAGGGTGCCCTGGCGCCGTTGTTGACCCAGGTGGTGGCGTTGCGCGACCGAGACGGCCACGCCGGCGTGCTTATCACCGCCGACATTGCCGGGTTTGAACGCGTGATGACCGAAGCGATCCGCCGGGCAATCACCCGCAAGCACGGCATCCCGGCTGAGGATGTTATGCTTGCAGCTTCACACACCCATTGGGGTCCGGCGGCCCAATTCCATGCCACCTTCGCCGCCGGCGGCCCGAATGTGTGGTACATGGGCTTTATGGAAGACAAGATTCTGGCCAACGTTGACGCAGCGCTAAAGGACCTCTCACCCGCCACCATCGAGTACGGCTCAATCGACTTCCGCGGTATCGGCTGCAACCGGCGACTTCCGCGCAACGGGGAGATCACATGGGGTCCGTATCCGGAAGGTTCGTTTGACGGCCATACGCCGATACTCCGCATCAAGCGTGAACAGTCGCCGCGACAACTGATGGTCGTCGGCCACGCCTGTCACCCGACCAGTTCCGGTAAAATCGAGAAATGGAGTCCCGACTATCCCGGCGCGATGCGCGATTATTTGGCCGGTCAATTGCCCGATACGAAGGGTGTGTTTATCCAGGGATGTGGTGGGGACGCCAAGGTTGTTCACAAGGATCCCAATACCGGCAAGCTGGTCTTCTCTGCCGACCCGGAACGATCGCGGCAGGCCGGTGAAAAGCTGGCCCGCGCTGTCCTGGCTCATCTCGAAAAGGGCTGGATGGTCCCGCTCGCCGGACAGTTGGCCTGCTCGCTGGCAACTGGACAACTGAGCTATGGCAAACGTTGGACGCGGGAGGAGATTGAACGGGAGGCCTATACCGGATCCAAGAAGCGTTACTATACCTGGGTCGCGCGGCAATCTTTAGCGATGCCAGATCATAGTCAAAGCTTCCGATACGACGTACAAGTCTGGAAGCTCGGCAACCGGCTGACCATCTTCGGAATGGAAGGGGAGGTGTGCAGCCCCTGGGGACCGATGCTTCGTTCGATGGCCCGCACCGAGCAGGCCTTGGTCATTGGCTATGTGAACAATGTAGATGCGTACATTCCGGACAAACGCGTCGTTCGCGAAGGCGGCTATGAGGGCGGAGACGCCCAAAAGTTCTTCCTGCCCGGACCGTTTACCGAAAACATTGACTCCGAGATCAAGCAAATAGTCGATAGAGCAATAGACGCCGTCAAGTAATGGCTATCCCCCAGGGTGACAAGCGACCGGCCCGACGAGCTTGATGCCCCGGTAGGAAAACTCGCATCCCTCCGGGGCAAAGA
>JAGLUH010000419.1 GCA_023134875.1 Candidatus Zixiibacteriota bacterium | reverse complement strand
TACGCCCTCGTGCACCGACAAAAAGGGTCTGGATCGTGGTTGGTGTACGCCCTTGTGCACCGACAAGAAAGGTCTGGATTCCCGTTTTCACGGGAATGACAGCTACTCACTTTACGATTTCACTTAACATGATCCCCGTAGAAGCAGTACTTTCTGCCCCATGTCATCCCTGCGAAAGCAGGGAACCAGCTTTCTTGTAGGTTGAAAGTCCTATACTTTCAACATTCACGCGAAGCTTGTGGGCGGCAGACGTTCGCGTCTGCCCCCTCGCTTTGATCCTACATATTATGTTGTACTTGACCCGTAGGAGCGCCGCGTGGGCTTGTAGTGAACCGCTACAAAAAACCTACCGTACCCCATAAGTAGAGGCAGCAACCTCGATGACTTAAGGTCGCTTCCGACTGCACCAGTGACAGGTGGCCCACCATTTATGGTGGGAAAAACATGTCCCGGTTGTGGTGATACGGTCAACAGCTAATAGCCCGGGCAACCACCGCCGCAACTTGCCAGTCAGGGAAGCGTCGGCAGTCTACATCGTTTGGTCGGTTCTTGTCCACGACAAAGTCGGGATGTGAATTGATCGGAAATCCTTGTAGGTCAAAACCCTTGCGGTTTTGACTACTTCCTGCCGAGACTTAACGTCACCGCTCGCCGGTTGCTCCGTTTCTACCGGTTAATCCGGATTAAGCCTCTCTATTGTTCTTTGACATATCGAAACAAACCGTTTCGATCCATAGCACCATGATGGATGACGTGTCTCGTGAGAACTGATTACGCCGGGCCTACCTGGCGTTTCAGGTAGGCCACTTCATGATCGGTCAGGTAACGCCATTTACCGCGCGGCAGGTCGGAACTGGTGATATTGCCGAACCTGATCCGTCGGATCGACTGAACCGGATAGCCGATGATCTTGCACATCCGCTTGATCTCTCGTTTTCGTCCCTCGGCTAGTTCTAGCGTGAGAATTGAGTGATTCTCGGTTGCTTTAGTCAGGCGAGCACGCCCGTGTGCTACGTAACCATCCTCGAGGGTGATGCCTTCTTTAAATCGACGAATATCGGCGCTCTGAAATTGACCCTTCACTCTGACGGTATAGTGTTTCCTGATCCCGTACCGTGGATGCGCCAGCCGGAAAGCGAAATCACCATCGTCGGTCAACAGAAGCACACCTTCCGTATCGTAATCGAGACGGCCGATCGGATAAACCCGCCGCGGCACATCCTTGATTAAATCCTCGATTGTCCGGCGGCCAAACTGGTCATCAAGCGTCACTAAGTAACCAGACGGTTTATTCAAGACGATATAGAGGTAATTAGTGGGTATGACGCAGACCTTGCCATCGACCCTGACAACATCCTCACGTTCGTTGATAATGACGCCGGTTTTGGCAACAGGCTTGTCGTTGACAGTAACTCTTCCCTTGGCAATTAACTTATCAGCCCCTCGTCTTGAGACGACGCCACATCGCGATAGGAACTTATTCAGGCGCAATATGATTACTCGGTGCTTTGGCTGGGCTCCGGTTGTTGCAGATCAAACGCGAGCGATTCCTGCGCTGCACCATTTGGCGGCTTGGGCATGATCTCTTCCAGCTTGGGTAATTGCTCGAGGCCGCTGATCCCAAAGTATTCCAGAAAGTCAGGAGTGGTAGCATAGAGCAGCGGCTTACCAATCCGGTCAGCGCGACCCGCCGGTTTGACCAGCTTACGTTCCAGCAACGTTTGCAGGACACCATCGGAGGCGACACCACGAATCTTTTCGATCTCGCCCTTGGTAACCGGTTGCTTGTAGGCGACAATCGCCAGCGTCTCCAGCCCTGCCTGCGTCAATCTGCGTTTGCGTCGTTTTGAGAAATACCGCTCCACCTGCAGGGAGTAATCCTCGCTCAGATGGAACTGGTAGCCGCCCGCGATTTCGCGAATACGGAAGGAATGGTGGTTGGCGATATATTTCTGATTAAGCCGCTCGACGATCCCACGTACACCACCCCGATGCCGGCTGGTCAGTACCTTTTTCAATTCGCCTACCGTAACTGGTTTCGGCGCTGAAAAGATGACCGCCTCTACGAGATTGATTTCTTCAACTGTATAGCCGCTGCTTTCAGATTCGTCGGACATATATCTCCCCGAAACTTGCCTGCTGCCTGAGGCTGATCCGCTGCAACTTGACCAGTTCCAGCAGGGCGAGAAAGGTAATCACATAGTAGAGCCGCGCCCGGTTATGCTCGACCAACTTCGACAGCGTTACCTGATCAACCTGTGTCAGCATATTCAAAATATGCTCAACCTGATCTTCGATGCTCAGGTCAAAATTGTCGACTTCATGCGTCTTTTCGCGTGCCGCCTGTTCCATCACCTCATGAAAGGCGCGCACCAGGTCATAGAGGGACGCCTCCACCGTGAAAGTCTCGATGACCTCCGGCTCCAGGTAGGAAAAATCCTCGCGGGTACGAATCTGGCGTTCGGCCACCTCGAACCGGCGGAGACGCTCGCTGGCCTCCTTATATTTCTTGTACTCCAATAGCGCCACAATCAACTCTTCCCGTGGGTCTTCTTCTTCGCCCTCAATCTCCTCGTGTCGCGGCATCAACAGACGCGCCTTGATACGAATCAAAGTCGCCGCCATCAGGACGTATTCACCGGCGATTTCGAGATTGAGCAGTTTCATCATGCTGAGATACTTCAGATACTGCTCTGTAATCCTGGCGACGGGAATATCGTAGATATCGATTTCCTGGTTGCGGATCAGGTATAGTAAAAGATCGAGGGGGCCTTCAAACCCCTCCAGCTTAACCGGAAAACCGTTGGTGACCGGTTCAGTTGTTTCCAGGTTGGTTTGACCTATCATCTCAGGTGCATTTTCTCTCTGACAATTGCCATCGTCTCGCGCGCGCGAGCACCTGCTCTCTTGGCGCCATCAGCGAGAACATCATTGACATAGCTCAGATCGGCCTCCAACCGACAACGCCGTTCCCTGATAGGTTTTAATGCTTTGTTAATATTATCCGCAAGTCTTTTTTTATCGGCGACACAACCAAGCTCCCCCGTTTTGCAGGTGCGACAGATTTCCGCAACCTCATCTTCAGCCGTGTATATCTGGTGCAAGCCATAGACTGGGCACTCTTCCGGATGGCCGGGATCATTTTTGTGAATCTTGGTCGGGTCGGTAAACATCATTTTTATTTTAGTGGCGGTATCTTCTGCGCTGTCACCGATCGAGATGTCATTACCATAAGATTTGCTCATCTTGTTGCCGTCGATACCGGGAATAACCGGTACCCTGGTCAGCTTGGCCTGCGGTTCGGGAAA
>JAGLUH010000418.1 GCA_023134875.1 Candidatus Zixiibacteriota bacterium | reverse complement strand
AATTGATCCTTGCCCACCGGCACCCAGTTAGCGCGATAGAGCAATATATCAGCCGCCTGCAGCACCGGGTAGCCCAGGAAACCATAGCTGTCCAGCCCCAGAGCCTCCGCCTTCTCCTTGTAGGAGGGCACTCGCTCCAGCCAGGGCGTGGGTGTGATCATCGACAACAGGAGATGCAGTTCAGCATGTTCTTTGACCTGTGATTGAATGAAAATCGCGGCCTTGTCCGGATCAAGACCGGCGGCGAGATAGTCGAGCGTCACTTCGATGATTCTCTCGTCCAGATCGGCGGTCTCATCGTAGTTCACCGTCAAGGAATGCCAGTCAACGATGCAGCAGTACATTTCATAGTCGCCCTGCAATCCCACCCAGTTGGTCAGCGCCCCCTCCAGGTTACCCAGGTGCAGTTTGCCGGTCGGTTGCATACCGGAGAGTATTACTTCTTGTGCCATAGCTTAGTTACCAAACAGGTATTTACTCCAGATTTCATCACCGCGACGAATAAGTTGTCTCATAAATGTCAGATGGCTGGGACGCGCCGGCGCTTTCAACAGCGACATGCCCGCTTCCGCTGGCGTCCGATCACCTTTCTTGTTGTTGCAGCGATCACAGGCGCAGACAAGATTATCCCAGGTGTCGGTACCTCCTTGCAGTCTCGGAATCACATGGTCAACCGTTAGCGGTCGGTTGCTGGCGCCGCAATACTGGCATCTGCCCTCATCACGTTTGATGATATTCTTGCGGTTGAGCATCACATTCTTGAAGGGAACGCGGGCATAGTATTCCAGGCGTACCACCGACGGTTCCCGCATCGCCCGCGAAATCGACCTCACCATCTGGCCGTCACGCGGTTCAACGAGCCGGGCCTTGCCGAGATATACCATCACGACAGCACGTCGGACTGTGGAGATCACCAATGGTTCATAACTGTTGTTCAGTACCAGGACCGGATCAGTAAGCATAAGCTCTCCAGTATTAGCCGTAAAGATAACACCAACAGGAAGACGTGTCAATTCAAAATCGATCAAATTCCGCCCTCGCCGGCAACTGAGAAGGGAAAAGCCCGATTAAGGGTTGACAGATGCAATCAATCATGGTAAATTCTGAAGCATCATGAGAAAAGGCAAGATTAGATACAGGCGCACTCGACACGCCGACCTGGTACCGGCGATGAGGCTGATTATCTCAACCATCAACCACTTGTACAGGAAGACCGGCCGGCAACCGATCAAGGCTCGCATCACCAAGCCTTGGCCGTTGATGGAACACCGGCTGCGTACCGATCCGGAAGGGACATTTGTAGCGGTTAACGAGAAGGACAAAATGATCGGTTTCTGCCTGTCGCTGGTGCGGGAGCAGGAATGGTATCTGGCACAGTTGTTTGTTAAACCATCTTATCAAACAAAAGGTGTTGGCGCCCGGCTGCTTGAGAAGGCTATGCACTATGGCAAATGCAACAACTGCAATCGCTGGGGACTATGTACTTTTTCCAGTAATGAGCAGGCGTTGGCGCTCTATTCCCGATCTGGTATGCCGCCGCAACGTCCCATCCTGGAGTTGAGAAGGACGTTAAACGATAAAACCACGATCCGTGACCTGACGCCGGAAATCAACCTGCGTTGCCGGGAGGTGACCCAGGAGAGATTCATCAATCGCCTCAACCAGCTTGACCACAAAGCACGCAAAACCAGACGTCCGGAAGAACATTTTTTCTGGCTCGGCGATTCCAACTCTCACACTTATACTTTCTATAACGAAAGGAAACTGGTGGGGTATTCGGTTGCCAATAATAGCGGCCACATCGGTCCGGTAGTCGCGTCGCGGCCCCGCTATCTTACTTCACTGTTAGCTGCTACCATCAACATCACCAGGGGTAACAACATCACGATGCAGTCTCTTTACCTGCCCGGCGAATGCGGCGCCATCCTGCAATCACTTCTGGCGGTCGACTTCAGAATCGATCAGGTCTTTCTGGAGATGGCTTCCGAGAAGCTCGCCGATTTGTCAATCTATTTGCCCGGTAACCTTGCCCATTACTAATATCTCATCCCGGAGGCAATCGGCATATCAGATTTGTGGCTGGCATATGCCCAAAGCGCAGGTCAACTGGTAGCCCACCTCAGCGAAACGCCAGGTGGGTTCACTGATTACACCTTCCCCCGTCCGATTTCAATCTGCGCCACCCCTTGAACGGTTGTGTCAGGTTCGCTCTCTGGCAACGGCGTTGCTTTGACCACAATTGCCGCTCGCTTGCATCTGTGTGCGAGAAGATCGAGTATTGTCATTACAATCCGGTAACTCGCGGTTTAGTGCGCTCACCGGAGGATTGGCAGTGGTCGAGTTACGGAGCCTACCATAGTGAAGAAGCGGTGCCATTGCCAATTGATGAACTTGTCGTCATGTAAACCCACCTGGCGCTGCGCTGAGGTGAGCTACGGACTTTACAGCAGAGGCGTCACGCCCCAAGAGAGGCTGTCTCAAAAGTCAGGGTGGGCGTCACCTGTCGTCATTGCGAGCGAAGCGAAGCAATCTCAATCCATTATTGGCCATTGGCTTGGAGATTGCTCCGTCGTCCGGCAACTGCCGGACTCC
>JAGLUH010000417.1 GCA_023134875.1 Candidatus Zixiibacteriota bacterium | reverse complement strand
ATCTCGATGGTTCAGGTCATTCTGGAAGAGGGCATTGCTGACTACGACTTCATGCGAGAACAAACCGATCTTGGCTACCTGGTTCGCACCGATACGCGGCGCTACCTTCGCGAAACGGATGTCACCGGCGAAGGCCGCGAGGATCAGATGTATCAATGGGATCCGGCGAGGTGACTGAAGCTGGCAGATCGCGCCGATATGCGTCTGAATGGTTTGCAGATCGCCCTTGAAGGCACTTTTGATGTCAAGCTTGCCGACGGTTCCACGGTTCAGGTGCGCCCTGCTCTGGTGGCTCTCAAGGAACATCTCGATGCGAAGTATACCCCCGAGCAGCAGCAAGAGATTACCGGCGTTCATCCGGATACGATCCGTCTGATTGCTCGCATGGTTGCGGCGAAGCGGACAAATATCATGCTGGGCTATAATGCCTGCAAGTTCTATCACGGTGACCTGATTGAACGTGCCATGTGCCTGCTTCTTGGCGTAACCGGCAACTGGGGCAAGCAGGGCACCGGTATCCGGTGCTGGGCCTCAGGCATGCACGAGGGGCAGTTCATCGCCATCGAAAAACCGGCGCCCGGTGCGCAGGCCGCCTCGATGGTAATCGCCGCTCGTGAAGCGCAGTTCCAGGAATTTATGGACAAGGATCCATCAGCGACACTTGAAATCGCTATCCGCGATTCCCAGCGGCTCGGCGAAGGGGCTGAGCAACCACTAGCGGCGATACCGGCTCTCTTCTGGTATAATCATTGCGGCTATGGCGAACGTTGGAACACGCCGGGATGGGGCGATGACAGCCTGCCTCGCGGCTTCCAGGAGTATATGGACGAAGCCATGGAAGCTGGATGGTGGAAAAGGCCGCCGGTTGATCCGCCCCGCGTTTTGATTGAGTGCGGCGGCAATATGCTGCGCCGGACACGCGGTGGCAAGACGGCATTGCTCGATACCTTGTGGCCGAAACTGAAAAAGATTGTTACGATTGACTTCCGCATCAGTCAGACCGCTCTTTATGCAGATTATGTGCTGCCTGCGGCCCAACACTATGAGAAGATCGGGTTCAGTATACCGACCCCGCATGTGCTCAATCTCAACCTGTCCGACAAGGCCGCAGATTCGCCAGGTGAGGCAAGGTCTGAATGGAATATTTTCTATCACCTGCTCAAGAAGTTTGTCAAAAAGGCCAAGGAGCGGGGTATTGAGGAATACGATCTTCATACCGGTGACAAGCGGGTAATCGGCGAGTTGCTCAGCCGCTTCACCATGGGCGGGTATTATGAAGACGAAGATGGCAATATGGATGAGGAGAAAATCAACGACGAAGGCGTTCGGGACTCGGTTCTTTGCGGCACACTGCCAATGGGTACCAACCTTGAAAGCCTGCGGGAAAACGGCCCGGCGAGGTTTGTCGACTTTGGTGTGACCGGCATGGGTTCGGCTCAGGCCTCTCCGATCGAAAAAGACAAGACCCATGTGCCGTTCCGCAATCATACGGAAGGCGGGGACCCGTTCCCGACTTATGCGCGGCGCGCCCAGTTCTACATTGATCACGAGTGGTTCCTTGAAGCCGAAGAGCATCTCCCGACGCACAAGCCCAATCCGATGGCCGGTGGAGACTATCCTATCGGCATTACCTCGGGACATAACCGTTGGTCCATTCATGCCATGAACCAGGCCAATGAAGTGATCCTCGGGACGCACCGCGGTGAGCCGAATGTCATGATCAATCCCGATGATGCCAAAGCGCGCGGTATCGGGGACGACGAGCTTATTCGCGTCTTCAATGACGTCGGCGAATTCAAGGTTCGGACCAAGATTGCTCCCAATGTGAAGCCGGGCCAGCTCATATCCTACAATGGCTGGGCAGGATTTCAGTATACAGAATGGAGTGGTGAAAACGAGACCGAACCGGGGATGGTGAAGTGGATCGGGTTCGCCGGTGGCTATGGCCATCTGAATTACTTCCCGATTGAATGGCAGCCAGTGCCCGTATCGCGCTGGACCCGGTGTGATTACGAGAAAGTGGAGGAAGCCCGATGAACGCTGCAACAGAAAAACATCAAATCGCCTGGGTGGTTGATTTGAATAAATGTATCGGCTGTCAGACCTGTTCTGTGGCGTGCAAGGTTCTGTGGACCCGTGACGACAGCGAAAAGGCTCAGTGGTGGTGTTCGGTGAACACGCAGCCAGGCGAAGGCACGCCGCGCGGCTGGGAGAATATGGGCGGCGGCTATGATGCCGATGGCAAACTTTCCCC
>JAGLUH010000416.1 GCA_023134875.1 Candidatus Zixiibacteriota bacterium | reverse complement strand
TGCCCGGGCTGTCAACAGCCGGTAAGGCAGCAGGTTAGCGGGTTGGGTGTTTGAACCGGTCGGCCCTCGGCGAAAATGGCACAGTTTCTGCTTGATAAAATAGAGGAATAGAATCGGCTGCCTTGTCGCTGGGTGCGGCCGGAAGAAGCCGGAAACAACCTATGCTTTTTAACTGTATACAATATATGGAGATAACTGAGTCAGGCATCGTCCCAACATGAGCTTGACAAAACCACAGCAGCGGATAGATTGCCAGTACGTTACGAAACTGGAGGAAGCAAATGAACTCTGAGATAAACGTGAAGTTCTACGCAGTGATGCTAACGGTGGTCGTGCTGGCGATGATCTGGATGGTGGGCGAGGGGGACGCCTCTCAGACCGCGCTGCAGGATGTCATCTACCGCCAGAGCATGTTTGTACAGGAAGCGGCCGCAGCTCCCCAGGAAGACCCGGCTGATAAACCGAAACATTCCCTGGCCTACTACACCAAGCTGATGGCGGATATCGCCTACAAGATTCACACCCGCTATATGGAGGATGTCGATCCCCAGGATTTGATCGAGGCAGGAATCGAAGGGATGCTTGAAGACCTCGACCCCTATAGCGTGGTGCTCAAGAAGAAATCGTACGACATGCTGATGGAAAACACGCATGGCAAGTATGAGGGTGTGGGCATGCAGATCGACCTGCGCGAAGGTTGGGTGACTATCATCTCGCCGATCGAGGGTACGCCCGCCTATCGTCTTGGCCTGCAGGCGGGGGACAAGATTGTCAAGATCGATTCGATTTCCGCCGAGGGTATGAGCACTCAGGAAGCGGCCAGTCTGATGCGCGGGCCGGCAGGCACCATGGTGATACTGACTATCCGGCGCCCCGGTATCGACGAGTTGCTGGAATACGATGTTGAGCGCGCGGTGATTGAACTGCATTCGGTCAGGTACTACGGCATGGTCGAGGACGATATCGGTTATGTTCGGATCGACAAGTTCTCAGAGCAGACCACGCACGAACTCACGGATGCCATTGTCGATATGAAAGAGAACATGGGCGCCAGGTCGCTGATCCTCGATCTGCGTTCCAACGGCGGCGGGCTGCTTGACCAGGCGATCAATGTCGCCAATCTGTTCCTTCCCAAGGGCAAGCTGATTGTCTATACGCAGGGCAAGTACCCGACCTCGCAGCAGAAATTTCACGGGCGCCAGGAACCGGTATTCGCTGACGGCGAGCTGATCGTATTGGTCAACGGCGGTACCGCTTCCGCCTCGGAGATTGTTTCCGGCGCTATCCAGGACTGGGATCGTGGCGTGATCGTCGGCACTCCCACCTTCGGCAAAGGCCTGGTACAACGGGTATTCGGCGGTCAGGGAAGTGATATCGCTCTCAAGCTGACGACTGCCAAGTATTATATCCCCTCCGGACGATGTATTCAGAAACCGGAAGGAGCCAAGAAACATCCGGAACCGGTTGAAACCGATCCGGCGTTGATTGATACCGACGAAAAGGAGATTGACACCGAGGCTGAGGTTTTCCTGACGGCGGTGGGACGTGAGGTTTACGGCGGCGGCGGTATCAATCCCGATGTGGAAGAAAAGGCGGAGAGGTGGAAACCGATCGAATACAACCTGATCAGGAAGAATATGTTCTTCGAGTTCGCCATCGATTACAGCACCAACCATGCTGACATCTTGAAGGATTTCGAGGTGGACGACAACCTGCTCGATGAGTTCCGGCGGTTCATCAAGGAGAAGGATTTTACCTATAAAACGGCGCTGGAATATGACCTCGAGAAATTCGAAGAGACCGCCGAAAAGCTGGAGACTCTGGACGCATTCGCGGATGAGATCGCTGATCTCAGAAGTCTGATTGAAAAGGAGAAAGAGAAGGATTTCCAGGAATCGGAGAAGTATATCCGGCAGTCAATCAAGCGGGAAATCCTGCGTAAAGCCTGGGGGGAACGAGGTGTCTACGAGGAGTTAACCCTAAAGGAAGACAAAACTATCCGCACCGCGGTTGATCTCCTCAAGGATAAGAAGAAGTATTCCAAGCTTCTCAAACCTGGCGAAGATCAAGGCTGACTCGGTTCCCCACTACGAAGAAGCGGCGCTCTGAGCATTAGCGCCGCTTTTTCTTTTTCTGCCCTGGAGCAGACATTGGGTAGTCAAGCGGGCAGGCCGCCTGACCTACAAGACTGGCAGATTCCAACCTACGAGCTGGTTCCCCGCTTCCGGGCTTGTTGAAAAACCTGTGTTTTGC
>JAGLUH010000415.1 GCA_023134875.1 Candidatus Zixiibacteriota bacterium | reverse complement strand
TTCCCAAAGCTTCCCTGACAGCGGCGTCCGCCTTTGCCTCAGCCTCTTTGGCTTCTTTGATTTCCTCGACTTCTTCGAATTCCCTCGGCAGCGGAGCTTCGACCAGGTGTTTGACCTTTATGTCCAAATGCGGTTTGAAAGCGGTTCCCGCCGGTATCAGATGACCGAGTATTACGTTTTCCTTCAAACCGTACAGTTGGTCCGATTTGCCGGCCAAAGATGCCTCGGTCAGGACTTTTGTTGTTTCCTGGAAGCTGGCCGCCGCGATAAAACTCTCCGACCATAGCGAAGCTTTCGTGATCCCCAGGAGCAGGGTCATCGCAGTCGCCGGTCTTGGTTTCTTGCCAGTGGCTCCACGGCCGCCAATGCTTTCGATCTTTTCGTTGATAGTGGCCAGCTCTTTCCTGCTGACAATTTGGTCGGCATTCAGATCAGCCGCATCTCCAACGTCGGCAATTTTGAGGCTATTTGTCAGCTTTTCATTCTCTCTCTTGAATACGAATTTATCGACGACCTCACCCGGCAAAAATGCGCTGTCGCCTACGGATTCGATCTCGACTTTTCGCATCATTTGAGCACAGATTATCTCAATATGCTTATCGTTTATGTTCACATTCTGCGAACGGTACACATTTTGAATTTCCGTCGTCAAGTATCTTTGCAGGGCTTCTTCGCCCTTGATTCGCAAGATGTCATGCGGCACTAAGGGACCGTCCGTAAGGGCGTCACCGGCCTCGGCAAGGTCGCCGGTATGAACGTTCAAATGTCTGTCACGCGGGACGTGATGCTCCTTTTCCATGCCGGATTCACTTCTGATCGTAATGGTCATTTTGCCCTTGCGTTTGTCGCTTCTCAACTCGACCCGCCCACTGATCTCAGCCATTGCGGCAGGATCTTTGGGCTTGCGTGCTTCAAACACTTCGGTCACCCTGGGCAGACCTCCGGTGATGTCCTGCGTACCGCCGCTGGCCCTGGGCTGATGCGCAAGCAATTGACCGGCCCTAACGTCCTGGCCCTCAATGACCTCAATTCTGGCTCCCGCCGGCAAATAGTGAACATCGAGTATCTTGTCGTCGGGATCTTCTATGATAATCTGCGGATGCTTGTCACCCTTGTGCTCGATTACGATCGGCTTACCGGCCTGGCCCTTCCGCTCTTCTTCAATCCCAATGGTTTCGCCTTCGATGACATCAACGAATCGTATGAGGCCGGCCACTTCCGCCAAAATCGGCGTACGGTGCGGGTCCCATCTGAACAAAAGGGCTCCGACCTTAGCTTTCCGGCCGTCCTTGACCAAAACAATGGCGCCGTAGGGCACTTTGAACCTGTCGAGTTCCCTGTCCTTCGCATCAAGGATGGCTATTTCGCCGTTGCGCTTAAGCGCAACCGTCACTGTCTTACCTTCGTCCTGTTTGAACTCAACAGCGTTAATGTCACGATACTGAATCTTTCCTGCATGTGTGGCCTTTTGTTCTCTTTCAAGAATAGCTCTTTCGGCAACTCCTCCCGTATGGAACGTCCGCAATGTCAATTGTGTTCCCGGTTCGCCGATCGACTGTGCGGCAACGATTCCGACAGACGAGCCATCTTCGATTAGCTTGCCGGTGCTCATATCCCAGCCGTAACACTTGGCACAGACGCCGAACGGACTGTCGCAGGTTAGGGCGCTTCTGACACGGATGGCGTCAAGACCCAAAGCTTCGATCTTTGCCGCCGCATCGTTAGTTATGACTTCATTCTCGTGCACGATCATTTCATTGGTGATCGGATTGCGAATGTTGTCCCTGGCCGTTCTGCCAATAATAAGTTGAGAAAGGGAAACATCAACCTGTTCACCTCTGCTGACCGCGCCTTTGGTTATCCCCTGCAAAGTCTGGCAGTCATGCTCAATAACGATCACATTTTGCGCCACGTCAATGAGCTTGCGGGTAAGATAGCCGGAATTAGCTGTCTTCAGTGCAGTATCTGCCAGTCCCTTGCGTGCTCCATGCGTCGAACTGAAATACTCAAGAACAGTCAAACCCTCGCGGAAGTTTGATTTAATAGGTGTTTCGATAATCTCGCCGCTGGGCTTGGCCATTAACGCTCTCATGCCTGCAAGCTGCTGAATCTGGTCGACGCTTCCTCTGGCCCCGGAATCGCTCATAAGGAAGATCGGGTTCAGGTATGGCGATCCATCCTCCTTGGTATCTTGTCTGAGGCCTCGCATCATCTCGGTGGTTACCGCCACTCGGGCATTTGTCCAGGCATCAATAAC
>JAGLUH010000414.1 GCA_023134875.1 Candidatus Zixiibacteriota bacterium | reverse complement strand
TACCGTCCGTAACTGGTGCTGCCCACTTGGTGTAGGATTTCACAAAGGAACCTAGATGAAAGCTCGGGCGGCTTCTGGCTGGCTGGGCGGAAACGGGCGGCGACAAATGGTAAGACAGATTGGTAACCTCCTTACAGAGAGTTTGAGAGCGAGGACATGTGGACGTGCGTCACCTGTGGCAACTGCGTCCAGCAATGTCCCCGCGGCGTCGAGATCATCGAAGTGAAGCAAGGATTTAGGGTAGGAGGTCAGTATGGGTAAAGTATCGATCACCTGTAATGGCGCAGGGCCTGGGACCATCTTCCCCGCTTTTGTCCTCGGTTCTGCCGCCGCGGCGTGTGGTGATGATGTGGTTATGTTCTTCACCCCCGGCGGTGCGCCTGCTCTGGTGAAGGGAGAACTTGAGAAAATCAAAGCTAAGGGCATGCCGGACGTGATGGAACTGTACGACGGTTTGCTCACCCTGGGAGGGAGAATAATAGCCTGCGAGCTTGCAGTAGGAGCTAAGGATATTAAGCCCGAGGATTTCAGGGAAGGTGTTGAAATCATGGGGGCAACCTCATTTCTGGGCGAGATCGCGGATGCCCAGATAACCTTTTCTTTTTAGGGAGGCGAACATGGCAGTAATCACCTTGGACACTCTGGGGCTTAAGTGCCCGCAGCCGGTGCTCAAGATGGCGGTAAAAGCCAAGGAGCTTCAGCCGGGAGACACCTTGGAGGTGCTTGCTGATTGCGAGTCTTTCCCCAAGGATGTCGAGGCATGGTGTTCCAAGATGAAGAAGACGCTGCTCTTCTGTATGGATGAAGGGGGCGGGAAGTTCAAGGCACAAATACAATTTTAGTCTGGGACTAGTCTGGAGACCCTGATGGAGGAATTCCAACCCAAGATAGTGGGTTTTCTGTGCAATTGGTGTTCCTATGCAGGTGCTGACCTTGCCGGGTCGACGAGGCTAAGGGTTCCATCATCCTTTTCGGTTATCAGGGTGATGTGCTCCGGCAGAGTAGACCCGGTTCTTGCTGCCACCGCGCTCCTGCGAGGGGCAGACGGCGTGCTTGTTGCCGGGTGTCATCCCGGTGATTGCCATTATAGGGAGGGAAACTATTATGCGCGGAGGAGATTTGCCCTCCTGAGGAAGACAGCCGAGACCTTGGGGCTGGATTCAGAAAGGCTCGCCCTCGCCTGGGTATCTGCTTCGGAGGGGCAAAAGTTCAGTGAAGTGGCTAATACATTTACGGAAAAGATAAAGAGATTGGGACCGAATCCCATGAGGAAAAAGATTTCACTATGAGTGGTTGAAGCGAAATGAGAAAAAAAGGACAAGACACCCCTGTACTGGTTATCGGGGCTGGCATTGCTGGCATTGAAGCAAGCTTATTGTTAGCTAACTCGGGGAGAAAGGTATACCTCGTTGAGAAGACCTCATATACCGGCGGCAATGTAATAAAGTGGGAAGAGGTTTTCCCCAACATGGAGTGTTCTACATGTATGGTTGCGCCAAAGCAGCAAGAGCTGCTGGCTAGTGAAAATATCGAGCTTTTAACGCTTAGCGAGGTTGAAGGTGTTCAAGGCTCCGCTGGCGACTTCACCGTAACGGTGAAGAAGAGAGCCAGATATGTTGACTTAGAGAGCTGCATCGGATGCGACGCCTGCTTTGAACCCTGCCCGGTGGAGGTGGACAACGAATTCGAGGCGGGGATGACAAAGAGGAAAGCGATATATATTCCCTGTGCGGGAGCCCTCCCCAATGTGCCTGCCATTGACACGGAAAATTGCCTGCGCTTTAAGGGGGAGGATTGCGAGGCATGCAAGGAAGCCTGTATGTTTGAGGCTATCGACTTCGCCCAGGAGGATGAGGAGCTTGAGTTCAAGGTTGGGGCAATTGTCGTAGCCACCGGATTTGACGTTTTTGATCTCACCAAAGCTCCCCAATACGGATATAGGAGGTTCAAGGAGGTCTATTCCGCTGTAGAGTTTGAGCGGATGCGTGCCTCCAACGGACCTACCGAGGGGGAGATTATTCTCCACGATGGTCAGCCGCCGAAGTCCG
>JAGLUH010000413.1 GCA_023134875.1 Candidatus Zixiibacteriota bacterium | reverse complement strand
AACTTCTCAGTGGTTAAGTGATTTGACTCACATGGAGGACCCGTGGAAGATCGCTAGAAAAGGACTTGCCGACAACGAACGAGGCAACCGTGAAATCACACACGCTTCTATGCAGGAGTATTATAGCAGCCTTACGATATGAGTAAAAAGAGAAAGGAGCCGTCTCTTAAGAATCCACCGCCAAAAAAAGGTGCGAGAAAATCGGCTGATCCCAATAGCTATTTGAGCCAGACTGTATCATGGGCTGTCAGTCGCTTAGATCGTGATTCTCGTTGGGGATGGAATGGAATACCCATTGATGAATTTTGGAATGACATAATATCGAAATTGAGGGATTTTGAGACCATGTATTGGCGGGAGATTAAGTGTGGCGGCAAGAGTCATTCTATCTTCTTTTTAAGCTGGTGCGCCGCCAATCCTTTAGCGACCGCTCGCGCCACCGAACGAATGTAGATGAGGGATTTCTTCGCCTCGAATATCTGCTGCGCCACCAGGCCGACATCCTCCAAAAGCTGCAACTCACCAATCACTTCACCATTAATCCGAACCTGGACTCGATCGACCTGAGATAAGCGAGCTGCTATCACAGGAATGGCGAACTTGAAATAGTAATCCTGTTTGATGGGAAGGAAGATGTGGCCATATTCGGCATCTCCTTTATCGGGGCCGTCGTAAAGCACTTGAACCAGATTGAGCTGCTTGTCTGTCCGGATACGCAGGTTGAGAGCCTCCTTGACCGGCGAGAGACCAACCAGCGCGACCACGCTGAGGATTGTGTTCTTGTCCGCGTAATACTTGACATCAGGCAGATCAAAAGGGTAGACATGCGGCTGAGTAAGATAGGCCTCCTGCAAGAACCTGTGATCTATTTCAGCATCATCGAACTCACCGGCGGCAGCATACATGTGCATACTCAAGTAGCGTGCAAAGGCGCAGTTGTTGAACCTGACTTTCTTGACCTCGTAGGGTATAACAACGGCATTCGAATCCTGGTGCGCTTCCCGCTGGAACGTCTGAGCGGCATCGGCATATTTCTGTTCGAGGAGATCAAGCCTGAGATTAGCTCGACGCGTTTCTACAAAGGCGTCCTCGAAATCGTTCAGGGAAAGGTAATTGAGAGCCATAACCAGGTTGGTGTAGAGGATTTCGTAATCCTCGCCGGCGTATTCCAGGGCATTATCATTCAAGAGGATTGAGGTTGCCGCCCGTGAGATACTTCTGGTGAAAAGCTCTTCTGCCGCCTGTTCGGCGGCGGTGAGTCTCTCGTTGCTAAGATCGTATTGCCAGGCGTAATGGTACGCCAGACCGGCATCGAGGTAGTAGAGAAAGCGATCCTTCTTGGCGTACTTGTTTTCCTCTTTGGCGATCTCAATCTTGACTGCCGCCGAATCATACCTTGCCGCACGAAGATCGCTCGTTATCGGCTCATAGAATCCCTTGCGCGTAGCTACCGAACCGCAGCCCGCCAGCAGGACAATCCCCACCAGCCCCCAGAAACATGCCCACCGGGCCAGGTGTACTCCACAGGTCGGACCTACCATTTCGTCTTGCCCTGGGAGACCCCTTTCTTGATTTTCTTCGTACCGATCCACACCTTCTCGTTGGTCTCGATATTAATCAGTTCCAGGTCGGTCTGGTAGAAGATCACTCTCTTGCCCTCGATCTGGTCGGTAATGCTCTTGATCGAACCAAGCAGCAGGAAATCGGCGCCGGTCTCATGCCGCAGTTGTTTGCGTGTTTCGGCGGAAGCATAGTAATCCTGATCGAGCCGTTCTTCGCGGACATCGATACGCTGCTCCGGAGTGGCGACGAATTTGACCTTGCCGGAGTTGAGCAGCTCCCGCTCGAAATCGTTGGTGAATGTCTCGGTATCGATATGCTCCGAACTCTTGTTTCTGATCCGGCCGACGGTAACCACCGGCTTCTTTCCGGCACTGATGACAAAGTCGGTGAGCCAGGGTCGTGACAGGCAATCGGTAATCATCTCCTCAGCCACCAGCCGGGCGTCGGTATCGTTCCAATTGCCGCTCAGATCGGTCACCGCTTCAGGATCAAGGCGGGTAACCTGCCGCTGCGAACTGCATCCAGCCAGCAGCACTGCGGCCATTGCCAGAATGATTAATTTTTTCATCTCTTCTCCTTGTTTTGAGGCTATGCTGTTTATTCTTCTATTATCCGGTTCTTTACGACGCTGTCTTTTTTACCATGTTAACCTGTGTCAATCCATCGAAAAAACTACATG
>JAGLUH010000412.1 GCA_023134875.1 Candidatus Zixiibacteriota bacterium | reverse complement strand
AATTTCCAGGGTGACCGATTCGCTGGCATCACCCGCCGTCGCCCACAGTTGCGCGGTACCGGCTGTGGCGGCCGTAAATGTGGTGACCACAATGCCGTCAGCGGCGGTAGTATCGGCGGCGGGTATGAAGCTGCCGGCCCAACTGGGGAAGACAGAAAAGGTCACCAGTTGACCGGAGACTGGTGTTCCCCTGCCTGTCGCATCGATCACCTTGGCCTCAACGGTGACGGTTGAACCGATAAACTGCGTACCGGTGGAAATGACCTGTAGATAGGCGATTTCCACGTCTGTAGCGGTGGTGACAAGATCATCGCCGCAGCCGCTGATCACCAGTGCCGCCGCCAGGCCGAGAAGCAGGGCAACCACAAGGGACAGCCCCTTAGTTGTAAACGGCTTGTACATGGTGATCAACTCCTTCTTTTTCCTGTTTGGCTCTCTCATCACTGTCCACCCCGTCAATTGCCGCCCTGGTCATCAGCCGTGGACGCCAGGTTGTCATCAACGATGGTCGGCGTGACAAATATGATCAGATCGCGGTTCTCGACTTTCTTCTTGCTGTAACTGAACAGGTACTGTAATATCGGTATATCCTTGAGAATCGGGATTCCTACCCTGCTGGTAGTGACATCTTGAGTGGTCAAACCGCCGATGACCGCCGTCTGACCATTCTCCACGACCACTGTGGTTTGCGCGTTGCTGGTGTTGATGATGATACCGTTCGGGTCAAACTCGTAGGTGCTTCGTTCCGGCTCCAGCGTCATCAGAATTCGGTTCTCACTTGTGATATGCGGCGTTACGCGCAGCAGTGTGCCCACTTCCTGGAAAGTGATGGCGATATTCCCGGAAGCGTCAAACTGCTTGATCGGAATCTTCTGCCCCATCTGAATCCGGGCCTGCTTGTTGTCCACTGTGGTCACTTCCGGGTGAGCGATGATCTTGCCCTTGCCATCACCGACAAGGGCGGATATCGAAGCTGCCAAATCCCAACCGTCCTGAACAGTGGAAAAAAGGAAATTGCCGGCGGGGTCGGCAACGAGATCAAGGCTTTGCTTAGTAGTGTAGTTGTATTCCTCGCCGGAGGCGGTTCGTTTCATTCCGGTCAGCGTCCAGTCGACACCGATTTCCTGGAGCGCCGAAGTTGATACTTCAACCAGCTTCGCCGATATCTTGATCTGCCGGGTGCGGCGATCGAGCTTGGTCACCAGGCTTTTGATTCGGTCGATGTTCCTGGGGATATCACGCACGATCACCGAGTTGGTGCGCTTGTCGACCTTCACCTTGCCCCGGGGCGACAGTAACGGTTTAACCGTCGCCTCAAGATCATCAGCGTGGGCATTGTCGATTTTCAGAACCGCAGTAGACAGTTCAACCAGTTGTTTCTGTTCATACTTGTGCTTCTCCAGGAGCGAGACCTCTTCAAGATACTTCTTAGTGGGCAGGACCCGGATATAGTCCTGCTCGGTTACCGCGCTCAGGGAGTAGGTTTTGCAGAGAATGTTGAGCGCCTCACGCCAGGTGACCTGCTTAAGGCTAAAAGTGACAGTCCCTTCCACCTCGGGGGCGGTCACGATATTGACCTGCCCATAGTCAGACAGGAATGCAATTACTTTCCTAATGTCGGCATTCTGGAAATTGAGATTCTTGATGGGCGCCCCGGGATCATCCTGTCCCCAGACAGCCTGGATCGGCGTCAGCAACAGCAGGAGCAGCACTACTGCCCGTAGGACGCCTTTATATCGCTTTTTGCCAATCATCCTTTACCTCACTTCATATTGCACTATATTTCTTCTTCGAGCGTCAACGCGATCTTGCGACTCCAGCCGTACTGCCTGATTTGGAATGTGACATAGTCCTCCGTAATCGATACCAGGAAGCCGTTTTTCACCCGATCGCCAACCTGCAGGATATAAGCGTAACCGTTGAAGTCCTCAAACAACGCCCGCGAAACCTTGACATCCTGCAGCACACCGATCAGTCGCAGGCTTTCCACATCGGGAAG
>JAGLUH010000411.1 GCA_023134875.1 Candidatus Zixiibacteriota bacterium | reverse complement strand
GGAATGATGTGGCCCGCAAACTCTCATATCATCCGGCGCAGATTCTTAAAATCCCCGGCGGCGATTTGCGGGCGGGTGGTGTCGCTGATATCACGATCATCGATCCGAAAGCGTCCTGGACGGTGCGGGTTGACAGATTCAAATCACGTTCGCTCAACTCGCCGTTCGAGGGTTGGAAACTTCATGGCAGGGTGAAATATACGATAGTCGGCGGTCAGATTAGCTACTCTGCCTGAAAGGCTGTCTTGCGAACATAAGCTGTGCGGCTTCCATGCAGTTGGCAGGTCGAAAGTCCTGCATTTTCGACATTCGCGCTGAAAGGGGCAAGCCCTTTTGGTTCTCCTCACAATCTGCTTGACTAATAGCAGTGAACAGCTACTCTGATAGTTGAAAAGAACGGTGACATTAGTACCGTAATGAGAGCGATTTTTTACCAATGGAAAAGAACCTGAGAGAGAAACATAGCAAAGCGCTGGTTCTCATCCATAATTTTCCCCGTTTTCCCACTGACATTTCCGGCATCGGTTTCCAACCATTGTTTACCAAGCTGGCGGCGCATGTAGACCTCGATTTTCTGGTGCCGCACGACAGAGGACTCAAAGAGGAAGATATATTCAACAACCTGCGGGTACATCGCTTCCGCTATGGCCGGGAGGATAACGAAGTCTTGGCGTACCGGGGAAATATGCATCTTCGAGCACTTAAAAAACCTCTCACCACCTGGCGTTTTCTGCAAGCATTTCGGTGTAAGGCAATTCAGTTAGCCGGGAGGCTCGCTCCCGATGTATTGTGGGCACACTGGTGGATTCCCGCTGGCTGGGTCGGATACAAAGCCAGATTTACCTACCCTATCCCTTTAGTTATCACCTGTCATGGTACCGACATTTTCCTCTTGAATAGATTCCGCTGGCTGCGCCCCCTTGCCCGCCGCGTATTCTCCACTGCCGATAGGATTACGGTAGTTTCGCATTTCCTGAAGCGACAATTGATTGATGCGATTGGTGTTCAGGGGAATGAGCTTGAAGACAAAATTATCATTGCACCGCTACCAGTCAAACGAGAGGCCTTCTATTATGATCCGGATATCGAGCGGGCGCCGAATACTATCATCTCGGCATCTCGTTTTACTAAGCAGAAACATGTTGATCTTCTCCTACGTGCTGTAGCCAGACTCACCAACGAGGGTATCTCGTGCCAGCTTGATCTGTACGGCGACGGGCCGGAGCGGCAAACGTTGAATAATCTGATTCGGCAACTCAGCCTTCAGCAGCAGGTGCATCTCCATTCGCCTCTCACTCAGGTCGATTTGGCCGAGCGCTACCGCCGGTCGGCGATTGCGGTGCTGGCCTCCGAACATGAGGGTTTTGGCCTGATGCTGGTGGAGGCGATGCTTTGCGGCTGCGTGGCAGTTGGCGCAAGGTCGGGAGGAATAACCGACATTATCTCCGAAGACGGTACGGACGGGTTACTCATCGAACCGGGAAGTGTTGATTCGTTGTATCGGGCATTGAAAATGCTCTTAACTGATGAACAGCTCCGCCGGCGCCTTGCCGCCGCAGGGTGCGAATCCGCCGCGAAGAGATTCTCAGATCAACAGATAATCTCTCAATTCCGGCAATTGATCAGCCCCAAGGGAAAGATTATCTACTGATTCCCGCAGTTGCATCTGGCTGTAACCGGAAGGCAACAAAAGGGGTGGCTGACAGCATACTATCTGACTCGTTTTTCCAGCGGAATACTCACCTCGCCAATTTTTTTGGCAGGGATACCGGCGACAATGTCATAGGGGGGAACATCCCTGGTAACAACTGAGCCGGCACCAACCACGGCACCGGTGCCAATTGTTACCTCAGGTAGGATAATTGCACCGGCTCCAATCCAGGCGTCCGCTTCGATGACAACTTTTCCACGTGGAGTGGGTACATAGGGGGCAATCCGTGAGTTGTTCGGGTGAGAGGAGGTCACCAAGGTCACGTTGGGCGCAAAACTTACCCGGTCGCCGATAATTACATGCCCCCTGTCGGCCAGTTCTTCAACAATTACCAGGCCATCGGCTATATAAACGTCCTTGCCGATCTCAAAGCCACACCAGCGTAGCAGTACAATCCGGAATTTATACCAGATGAAGTTACGGGCCAACGATTTCAATATCTTCTTCCACAGCTTGCGCGGCATTGGCTATCTCAGGCTAAATGTTTGTAAAGCCAAGTCAAACGATCAGTTAATACGATCGGCAACTTTGAGAAGATAACGGTACTCAGCTTGTATTTCAACGATTTTCTGTCGACCGCGCCGATACCCTTTCTCGCCGGCCAGTAATAGTAGTTCAGCGTTATCTCTTCGGCTCCCCACCTTCGCTTGAAATCGGCAAGCCCTTGGTTTTCAGTGGAGACCCGGCCCAGGTCGAATAACCGCATCCCCTTTTGCTTTGCTCTCCGGATACCCTCCCACAGCAACAGGTGGTTGGGTCGGTATTGCAGGTAGTGGGGGTCGCTGGCGCCATACATGTAAGTAGCTGTTTTCTTGAAGTAGAAAAGGACTATAGCGGCAATCGGTCGACCATCGTAATAAGCAAAGAGGAAATCTGCCATGCCGCTAGTGGCCATCAGCTTCCAAACCATCCGGAAAAACCCTATCGGTTGGGCCGGAATACCATGTCGGCGGCAGGTTAGCCGGTTGAGACGGTGGAATGCTCCGATGCAATCGCTACTATCCGCAACCTTTGTTGATACCCCTTCTTTTCTCGCTTTAGTAATACTACGCTGAATTATGCCTTTGTGCAACGATTTCCAGATTCTCTCTTCATCTGCTGTAATATCAAGGTGGAAGGTTGAATATTTATCACTGGCGACGAAACCTTCGTCGAGTAGTAGCAATTGCTGCTGGCTCTTGATTTCCAGATAGGCAAGTTTTTGTTCGAGGGCATAGTCAACCGCCTGCTTTACTAACTCCCGTTCGATGCGCCGATCATCAGCCAATGGCCCGCAAATATAAGAGAAGGGCGACGAAATCAATCGGTTACCGGTCAGCCTGCTGCGCACCAACCAGGTAGGGAAAAGACCTGTCAGTTTTCCATCTGCTGTGGCTGCAAAGAGCCCCCGAAAGCTATAGGGATAGCTTTGAGCCACTACTTGCTGCCAGGCGCCCGTGTGAAAGATACTGCCACAGTGATGGCTGCTTAGATAATTATCCCACCCGGCAGGCAGCGTCTCCGGCGAACCGATTACCTTAATCTCCACGGTGTCTTCTGTATCGAGTAAGCTTGATAATTTCCTTAACGGCGTTACCGGTATGATCGTAGATGGCGCTGCCGATCCAGGTGAGCGGATTGTCGCTCCAGCGATTAGGATGAGTGAGAATGCAGGTATCCTGCTTGTTGGCTCTCAGAAACTGAATCAACTTGGGTGTAGAGGTGAGTCTTACTGCGGCAGGTGTATCTACCTGATCGTAAAGATTACCCCGTTGCTCATCCCAGTTTCGACCAGTGTCGGTATAGTAGCGAATCTGAGTGTAATCGAGTGACAGGTAAGCCGCCACCTTAATGCCAAGTTCATGGAAATCATACTTTTTCCAGAGGTCGCGATTATCATAGGAAGTAAGAGGGTTGCCGTGCATCGCCATAGAAACCACAGGGGCTATCTCGCGCAGTTTCTCCAGGTCAGACTTGCAGATTTGAAGCGCCATTTCATAATTACCCTTCGCGCGGTCGAGGCATTCATAATGATAGCCCACCTCCATTCCCTGGTCGTGAACTTGCGCTATCACCTGCGGGTTGAAGGCAGAACCAACACAGCGAAAAAAATAGGTAGCGGAGAGACCAAATTCCTTTTCAATCTTGACCAGGTTTAATGCTGAGAAAGGGCGGCGGTCAATATCATGGCGCAGAAAAACCCTCGCCTCTTGGGAGGTGGCTTTGACAGAATAGTAATCCCCCATTCTGACTGAAATATAGCCGCTTTCGGCAAGTTCCCAACATAGCCGGCGGTACATCTTCAATGTGAAATCAAACATACTTACTGCGGACAGACTCAAAACCTGATCTCGGAATCGACTTTGGGGTCGCCAATGCCGTCAGGGCGCTTAGGCGTTAGCACCACTACAGCTATGACCATTATCCTCTGGTTAGGTCTCATCTTGTTTCTCAGTCGGGGAGGCAGGCAGCGGACGTATTTCGAGTTGAGTTGCTCCTGTCTTGTCGCCGTTTCGTCTTGGCGTCCGTTTTCGTCTTGCTTTCCGTTCCGGTCTTTGATGGTTGCTATGGGTGGTCGCGGTCGTTTCGCTGCCGCCCTTTTGTTTGCTGATCAGGTTCGTGAGCCTGTCGATTTCGCCGGCCAGTTGCTCGTTTTTATCTCTGACTTCGGTGAGCGAATCGCGCAGGTAGACCAGGGTTTCGAGAATTATGCCCATTACAAAGGTGATCAGGCCGGAGATGCCGAACAGCATAATAATATAGAGAATCGGTCGGTAACCTTCACCCAACACAAAGCGGTAGTAGAAAGCGATGGCGGCGGCTATCAGTCCGCCCAGGAAGAGCAATAGGGAAATCTTGCCGAACAGATGCATGGGATCGCCCAGCACCGACACCTGGAACTTGATGGCAATCAGATCGGTCAGGCCTTTAAGTATCCGACCTTTTCCAGAGAACTTGCTCTTGCCGGAATGCCGCCGGTAGAGGGTCACCGGTATTTCACGTACCAGGTATCCCCTGGCAACTGCGAATACGGCCAGGTAGCGATGCCAGCCCTCTCGCAGAGTGGGAAAATCATTATATACTTCACGACGAAAGGCCTTAACCGAGTTCATATCGGAGACCTTCAACCGGGGGAAAAGCAATCGTGTCAGGCAATTGTAAAACAAGGAAACCAGGCGCTTGCCATATCGCCCCACTTTTCTGCCGCAGATCATATCGGCACCGTTGTCAATGGCGGTCACCATACGGGGGACATCACGGGGATGAAATTGCAAGTCAGCCGGATAGAATACCAGGATATCGCCGTCGGCGGCAGCAAAACCTTTGATCAGCGCCTTGGTTAAACCCATTCGCACGCGGTTCCTGACCTGGCGGACAAAACGGTAGCGCCGGATGGCGGCGGCGATTTTCTCGCCGGTTTTGTCGGTGGAACCGTCATTGACCATGATTACCTCCGCCGGAAGACGACGCTCGCGGAAGGTTTTATCGAACTCCGCCAGCAGCTTATCGATATTCTCTTCTTCGTTGTAGGCCGGTACTACGACCGATACCTTTATTCTTCTCTGCCTTCTAAACATCTTGTCACTTTCGTTCTTTCAATTGTTCGACAGTTTCCGCCAACTTCTTATCCGTCGGCACCAAGAGATGAGCAAACTCGAGATAAAGCAGGGCGGAATCAAAGTAGGTGGGGTTGTGGATTTTACCCACCGCGTTGAGATAAGTATAACCCATATAGAGCGAGTTGAGGAAATCTCGCGGAGCAAACCGGTGCACTTTCCCGAGATGGTACAGCGCTTTGGGATAGTCTTCTTCGCCGGCATACTTGGTTCCCAGCGCGAGATCAACCGAGTAATTGGGGATATCCGCCTCAAGATAACGCCCGAAATAATACCTGGCGGAATCATTGTTCTGCTGATCTACCCAGTATCTTGCTTTCTCGAAATCGGAGAGTTGATACCGTCCCGCCTCCTCGTTGCCGGTAGTACCGGCGATTCTAAACAGCTTGACCGGCCAGCCGCGAATGTGATAGGTGGCCAGCAGGTGCGCTTGCGACATCACCCGTGGGTAATTCTTGCGTGCCTCACTTTCATTACCCGCATCGACAACCAGGTGCGTGATCGGAAAGCGCGAAAAGAATTCCCGATCCAGGTAGGCGACACCAAACATGTGGTGGATAAAGCGCAACCGATTCTCCTGCGTGAGGGCGCAGGCATAGGACCCGCTGATTACGGCTTTTTCATTGAGTACCGCGCCCAAATCCCGGTCGGCGGTGATCAGTGTGTACTGGCGGGTTCTCGCCCAGGAACCGTAATCGTATAATTGGACAATTAAGTAACCCACTATCAATACGAGCGCCAGGTATCGTCCCACGGGCAGCAGACTTCTGCGAAACCGTACCACCAGTTTGACCAGATAAGCGAGCCCGAAACCGACGCCCAGGAAAATGAGGGTAAAGAGGAGCATCCCTTCCTGCATCTGCTGCTGCACCTGCGCCAGCACCTGCGACTTATTGGCGACATCTGCTCCCATGCTTCTCAGCGCCATGACAATCGCACAGAGAAAAGGGAAAAACCAGACCGCCCAACCAATACCAAGATGCCAGGGAGTGATCGCTTTTTTACTCTTTCCCCCACCGGGTTGCCGGGTTGTTGCCGCTGTCAGGAAAGAACCAAGCAGCACTCCGGCCAGTGCCATCAGCGGAAACATCAGCGTCGTCTGATAGCGTAGCGGCCTGTAATTAAACGGGAAGAGCGCCGTCAACCCAAAAGCCACCCAGAACAACAGGATAACCCAGCCGATATTAATCTTCTGGTTTCGACTCCGCGAAGTTCGCCGCTTTAGTAGTGAGTAGATAACAGCTGCACCGGAGATAGTACCCAGGGTGGTAATCAACGGCAGCTTGACGATGAAGTCTCTTTGCCACAACAGGCTGCCAAGCTGCCAGAAAAACATCTTCACACTCTCCAGTGCTCGGGGAGCGCCGTAGAGGCCGACTCCCTGTTCACTGAGGTAGCGGGTCACCTCCTCGGTGTGAGGCAGATAAGAAAAGAAAAGCCAGAAAAGTGCCACCACCAGGTAGCCGCCATAGAAGAACCCGGCGTTACCGATGATCTGCTTTCTCTGATCGGGCTGAAGGAAATAGCGGATCAGCCAAACGGCCAGATAGAGACTGACGGCAAAGAGGGCGATAAACTTCCCGAATAGCGCCGCTGCTGCCGCAGCAATCCCTGCCAGCAGATAGAAATAACTGCGGTCTTTTCCCCGGCTGAAAAGATAGAAAGCGGCGCAGAGCCAGAAGTTCTGTGATGCTTCCAGGAAGGGGGCTCGTGAGAAATGGATCAGGGTATAGTTGAAACAAGCCAGCAGTGTGAAGAAAATCGCCCCCCGGCGCGATCCAAAGTTCTTTATCCCCAGGGCGACCAGGAGAACAGCCAGGAGATTCAGAATCACGCCAACCAGATTTCCTGCCGCGCGACCAGTGCCGAAAATCGAATAGACCACAAGTCCTGCCACTGTCTGGGTGGAACGTTCATAGAGAATCCAGCGCTCGTCATTATAGGGATTGGCGTCGCCGACAGCGATCTTGTTCTTGGCGAACATGACATACGCAAAGGGATCGGTGGAAAAATCCTGCGAGCGGGTGATACCCACAGGCGGGTCGGCATTGAGATAAAGTATCCGGGGCACGATACCGCAAAGAAGTATCAACGCCAGGATCAGGTAGAATCTTTTTCCGGATAGTAAAGAATCGATTCGTGCTGTCAGATTTGTCGTCGGCATCGCATTACTTCCCCGTCAGGAGCCGGGCCGTTGACCGGTTACTTGCTACAAACCAGTCGCAAAGATAGCACATAGATATACCATTGGCTATAGCTTTTTTGACTGCTGACTGATAGTGATCCGCTGCCTTGAGTGGGAGCGCATTCTACTTGCTTTGTCATTCCCGCGAAAGCACATGCTGAAAAAGTTGCAGGTGGCCCACCATTCAGGGTTTGTTGAAAAACCTCCGTACCTTGTCATCGCGAGTCCGCCGCAGGCGGACGTGGCGATCTCAACGTACTGATGATAAACAACTTCGAGATTGCCACGTCGCTCAGGTCTTAAGCCCTTCACTCCTCGCAACGACTTTTTCAAAAAGCCCTTCATGGTAGGAGAAACCAACCACGGTCAAGAAGCGGTGTCATTGCTGATTGATGAACTTGTCGTCATGTAAACCCACCTGGCGCTTCGCTGAGGTGGGCTACGGACTGTGTGCCTGCAGCTCTAACAACACTTGATGTTGATGCTGTTTTCTATCATAGTCTCGGAGGGTCTGCCGTACTATTGCCGGTAGCTTACCAACAGCCGGCTATGGCTTG
>JAGLUH010000410.1 GCA_023134875.1 Candidatus Zixiibacteriota bacterium | reverse complement strand
GTGTCACCTGGAAGACCACTAACCTGTCCGAGTCCGCGGACCTGAGTTCGTTCGACCTCGACACAGACCACAACCCCAGTGGTGGCGATCCACTGCCCGGCGACCACAACATAAGGTTGGGCAATGCATTTCACAAGAGTGGTTACGACACCCCGTACACCGCTCATTGCTCCGAATGCCACGGCCAGGGCCTGCAGGGTGTTGCGCAGGTTCCCTCCTGCTACAGCTGCCATGAGAATAAGTGGGAAGAACCCACCCCGGTCGACATTGGGCCGATCATCTATATGGCCGAGTTAGAGGGCGAAGACAAGATTAACAAGAGCAAGCTCAAGATCGAAGGTGAGAATGCGGCGGACAGCGCCGAGGTCACTATCCTCAACGCCATAACCGGCCACACGGTCGGCACCACCAAGGCCGATAAGAACGGCAAGTTCGCGTTTATAGAGAAGTTCGAGGGTGAGGAGCTGCCTCCCTGCGTCGTGATGGCCGAGTACACTGACAACTCCGGCGAGACTTTTACCGGTCCTTCCCTGGCGGTGGTCAATAAGAATACCGGCAAGCCCATCAAAAACTGCGAAGGCCTGCCCCAAGACCTCAACAGCTACCCCGGCGGCGTGCACAACGTATTTCATGCGACCCAGGGTAATAAAGTATTAGCTGCCTGGCCCAGTCGCTTTTGTGAGCAGGGTAAACCGGCCTATGCTCTCAGAAATGACGAAGAGCGGCTAGCTGCCGTTCTCAGTTTCATCCAGACCGGTGAAACTGCGGATGATGATGATACTACCGTACCTCCACTCGGCGGTTTCAACCTGGAAGATGACCTTTACCTGGTGGATGCCTTCGGTGTTGCAGGGCAACAGGGCTCCATCGACTTCGCCGACGAAGGTTACCCCCAGACCGGTGTAGTACCGTTCGGTTGTGTCTGGACATCACGCGGCGTGCTCTTGCCCGGTGATGACCCGAGAACCGGCGCAATAGAAGCCTCGCACATGGTATGGACCAAGGCTGAGCGGCTGACTTCTGGCCGACGCGATCCTTTCCGTATCGAAGTGCAGGCAGTGAAAGGTGCCGGTTTCGTTATCACCTGGCAGGAAGACCCGGAAGGTTTGCGTCCTGGTCAGGGCCTTGGCCCTGGAGAAGGCTGGAGTGGTGCCGTTGCTCACAGTCAGACCGACGTCTGGTACTCCTTTATTAACTGGGAATATTTCGACTATGTAGATAATGGCGCATTTGATGCGATCAACATCGTAAACCATGACCTGACCACCAGTGGCAGGCCCCAGGTGTTTGTGCCTATGGCCATACCCATGCGCCTGACTAATAACGCCAAGTGCAACACCGATGGCACTATCGTTACAGATCCGGATCTGTATTGTAATTTCGTGGGCACCGAAGAGGTTGCTGGCGCTGAAGATTACGGCTTAAAAGATCAATGCGCCGAGACTACTGAGATTCCCACGGGTCCAAATGATACGCTAACTCCGATTTGCGTGAGTGTGGACGGTCTACCCAACATAGCCAATACGGCTTCTACCCGCCCGCGTACTTCATTGCAGGGTCGCGATTCTGATGCTGACGGTATCATTGATAGCGCCTGGGTGATCGTGGCGGCAGAAGAGTCGAAGGGACTGGGTAAATTCTTCTTCCTGCCTGATGGCACGCCATGCGAAGAAGGTTCGTCGGATGACTGCACAGAAGAGATCGGCAAGAACCAGTGGTACTTCAGTTTCGACATGGGTTCACCGGACACCTCCGCAGATCTAACTGAAACCGGATTGGTGAAGAACCTGGTGAACCAGGGCAATATGCTCAATCAGCCTGAGGTCGACTGGCGTACCGGCGAGTTCTATCCGGAAATGAGTACCGCTGACTTATGGGGCTTTGATACCAACTTTACTATCTTCAACACTGAGATAGCACGTCGTTCCAGCCTGCTGGTGCAGAGTATCGCCAAGGCTTCGGACAGCACGAGTGGCTTGTTGGCAACGCCTTCCTGGAAACAGGGACCGATGCGTCAGGGCGGACCAGCTGACACCATGTTACGTCGTATCGTCGACCAGGGTACCTCGGTCAATCCATATGCCTTTACTAATATGGTATGCGACAGCTGGGCCTATG
>JAGLUH010000041.1 GCA_023134875.1 Candidatus Zixiibacteriota bacterium | reverse complement strand
CGGGCAGGCCGAAGGCGTCCCAACCGAAAGGATGCAGAACTTCCCTACCCAGCATACGATTGTAGTGAGCGATAGCGTCGCCGATGATGTAGTTACGGAAATGACCGATGTGAATGTCGCCGGAGGGATAGGAAAACATTACGAGCATATAGAATCGATTCTTAGCCGAATCGCTGGCATGAAACTGCCCGGCATCCTCCCATTTCTTCTGCCATTTGGCTTCGATGCGGGCGAAATCGTAACCTGATTTCGTCTCCGTTTTCATTTGATTTTCGGAAGCCATTAGTCTATTACCTCACATATCTGGAACCATCGACAATAAAGCCCAACCGCCTCAGCTACGGGTAGAGCTTGTAAAGCATCCGCGCAAAGGGAATGGTTTCCCTGACATGGGGCAAGCCACAAATCCAGCCCACTGTGCGTTCGATGCCGAGACCGAAACCGGAATGAGGTACCGACCCATACTTGCGCAGGTCAAGATACCAGCCGTAAACATCGAGCGGCAGATCGTTGCGCTTGATTTCCTCAACCAGGTAGTCGTAGTTATCTTCGCGCTGGGAACCGCCGATGATCTCGCCGTAACCCTCCGGCGCCAGAAGATCGGCACAGAGAACCGTGCGAGGATCGTCCGGGTTGCGTTTCATATAGAAGGCTTTTGCTTCCCGCGGATAATTGGAGACAAATACGGGACGATCATACATATTGGTCAGGATCGTCTCGTCCTCACCGCCGAGATCATGTCCCCACTCGATATTGGAACCGGCGGCTTGCAGTTTTTCCACCGCTTCGTTATAGTCGATACGATAAAAAGGTTTCTGCACATTGCGTAACGGCGCCAGGTCACGCCCTAGTTCCTCAAGCTGATCGGTGCAGTTTTCCAGCACTCGACTGACGACGCAGCAGACCATGTCTTCCTGCAGGTCAAGGTTGCCTTCATGCTCAAGATAGGCGACCTCCGCTTCCAGCATCCAGAATTCGGTGAGATGGCGCCTGGTTTTTGATTTCTCGGCACGGAAGGTGGGGCCGAGGCAGTAGACCTTGCCGTGCGCCATGCAGGCCGCCTCTAAGTACAACTGTCCGGTCTGCGCCAGGTAGGCTTTGCCCAGATCGAAATACTGCGTCTCAAACAGAGTGGCGGCGGTCTCGCCAATGGAACCGGTCAAAAGGGGTGTGTCAATCAGAATGAAACCGTTTTCGTAGAAATACTGCCGAAAAGCCATGAGGATTTCATTTCTGATCCGCATGATCTTGTACTGCCGCGAGGAACGCAGCCAGAGATGTCGGTGCCCCATCAAAAAGCCGGTAGTGTGCTCTTTCTTGGTGATGGGATAATCTTCGCAGATCTGGACAATCTCCAGATCGGTCAGTTGCAGTTCATAGGTGCCTTTCTGCCGCGGGTGTTCGCTGACTATGCCGGTAACAATAATCGACGATTCCTGAGTCAATTCCTTGTGCTGCTCGAACACCTCCTCCGGCAGTTCGCTCTTGACCATGACCACCTGTATCGTACCGGTGCCGTCGCGGAAAACGATAAACCTTATCTTGCCGGAGGAGCGCAGGTTGTAGACCCAGCCTTTCAGCTTGACCTCCTGCCCTACGTATTGACCGATGTCTTCAATATAACATTCAACCATGGTATCCTTATCCCATCTGCGAGTTTGAAAGGTCTAATAATATCCTCTTCACCAATGGGCGCAAGTAATTTTTTTCAGCCACTTTGATGAGATTATCGGAGTAAGGGGCTAAAGCTTGAACCGTTGAAGCAGCGGCGTCAGATGTGAGAAGCTGCCGATAATCAGGCATTTGAGATATTGCGCGCCCGAGAGCAGGCCGGGACGCAGAGAGGCGTCGATTGAGATTGTACTGTCGAATCTTCCCAGAGCAATCCGTCCCCGCATGAAGGGACGCCACTTGCCCGGTTCGCTAAGCAGGGCATCGCGAAAACCGACCTCAGGGGCGATCTCGACCACACGGCGATTGTACTTGCCGAAAGGATAGGTGAGATATTCTATTGGCTGACCGGTCAGTTCTTGCAGGATTTCCCTTGAGGTTTGTAGTTCATCCGTAACCTGCACTGATGATAACGTCGTCAGGTCGATGTGCCGGTGTCCGTGCGAACCGAACGCCACGCCCCCAGCGGCCAGGTTTCTAATTTGCTCTTCATCCAGGTGTTGCCGCCGGCCGGCGATCAGGAAGTTGTCCCACTGGTTGCGACGGCCAATAGTGGCAGTGGGGATGAATATCATGATGGGAATTCCCTTCTCGGCAAGATAGGGCGCAATTTGCATGATGTCGTCGTAGCCGTCGTCAAAAGTGATTGCGGCGATGTTCTTGGATTCGATAGCCTCCGCGAGAGTCCCTACCCTGATATCAAACGCATTAAGGCGATCAAGCAACAGATGAAATCCCCGGACCGAGAAGGAGCCGGCATCAAGGAGAGAAGGCGCGAGGCTGTGTATCAAAAACAACCGCCCGGCGGCGGCGAAGCGTTTCTTGAACAGGAAGGATATCGCCAGCACCAACAACGGCAGCGCCACCAACAAGGTGACGGCCAAGGGGATCATTTCAGAATCGACCAGTCGATTGTTTCTACTACCGACTTATCAACCGGCCCCAGGACAGCTAACACCAGCCGGTCAGTGGTGAAAATTTCGCCCACCAGTGTCTTGATGTTATCAATAGTAATTGCGTTGATCTCCGCAATGGTCTCGTCGAGAGTAGTAAAGCTTCTCAGGAAGAGCTCGTGCCGCGCCATGCGGCTCATGCGGCTGTAGGAACCTTCCAGGGCAAGCATGATACCGCCGATCAATTGCGACTTGGCGGCGGCCAGTTCCTCCTCATCGAGCGCATTAGCCTTGATGTCCTGGAACTCCGTTAGAACCAATTCAACCGCTTCGGTAACTTTTGTCGCCTCGGTGCCAAGATAGACGCTGAAGATGCCGGTGTCATGATAGTAATCCTGTGTCGAGTAGATAGTATAGGCCAGGCCGCGTTGTTCGCGAAGTGATTGAAACAGGCGCGACCCCATGCCGCTGCCCAGGACCGTGTTCAGGATTAGCAGCGTATACTTATCGGGATGCGAAAACGGAAGGGTGGGAACACCAAGGCATACGTGCGTTTGAGCCGAGTCCCTGGCGAATATCTGTTTCCGCCCCTGGTTATATTGCGGCGGCTGCAACTGGTGGCGACCGTCGGCGACAGCAAAGGAAAACTTTTCGCCTGCCAACTGCACCAATCGTTCATGGTCGACATTACCGGCGGCGGAAATAACGACCTGGTCAGTGGTATAGTGACGTTGAACATAATCGATGATGCCATCCCGCGCAATGGCCTTAACTGTTTCCGGAGCTCCCAGGATGGAGCGTCCCAGGGGATGTGATTCCCAGATCGTGGCGGCGTAGTAGTCGTGCACCAAATCAGAAGGGGTGTCGTGCAAATCCTTGATCTCCTCCAGGATTACCTTTCGCTCACGATCGATCTCCTGAGAATCAAACAGGGAATTGGTGAGGATGTCGGCGAGGACATCAATGGCGACCTCGAAGTGATCGTCCAGAACTCGCGCATAATAGCAGGTATGCTCACGCGTGGTGAAGGCGTTCAGGGTGCCGCCCAGCGATTCCAGGCTGCGGGCGATCTCACGGGCGCTGCGGGTTTTTGTTCCCTTGAAGCTCATGTGCTCAATGAAGTGGGAGACACCGTTTTCCGGAGTGGTCTCGCTGCGGCTACCGACATCGATCCAGACGCCAACCGAAACCGAGCGCAGGTGAGGCATTTTCTCAGTGAGGACACGCAAGCCGTTGTCCAGAACGGTGCGCTGATAGCCGGTGTTTTCCAAACTAACGACGCCCCCTGTCCCGGTTGCGATCGTCGTGACCGGTCGGACGCCGCCGACTGCGGTCACCACGGTTATCGCGACTGGAACGGCGTGGCGGTTCGTCCGTCCACCCTTCCGGTTTCTCCTGCAAGGCTTTTCGGGAGAGTCTGATCTTGCCGTCACCGTCGACAGAGAGAACCTTGACGTCGAACTGGTCGCCGACTTTCATAACATCCTCGACTCGGTCGACGTGCCCGTAGGCGATTTCCGAAATATGTAGCAGCCCATCGGTGTTGGGCAGAATCTCCACGAAAGCGCCGAACTCGGCGATTCGCTTGACCGTACCCTTGTAAGTCCTGTCCACCTCCGGTTCCTCCACCAGCGCCAGTACCATCTCCTTAGCTTTCAGTCCCGCCTCCGCCTGCACCGAAGCAATCTGGACCGTGCCGTCATCTTCGATATCGATCTTGGCGCCGGTAGCGTCGACAATACTCCTGATGATCTTGCCGCCCGGGCCGATAACATCGCCGATACGTTCCGGATTGATCTTGATAGTGATTATTCGCGGCGCAAACTGGGAAATATCGGCGCGCGGTTCGGAAATGGTTTCCTTCATTTTGTCGATGATCCGTAAGCGGGCGTCGCGAGCTTTGTCAAGCGCCTCGCGCATGATCTCAAGCG
>JAGLUH010000409.1 GCA_023134875.1 Candidatus Zixiibacteriota bacterium | reverse complement strand
TGACCCAGGGACACCTTCGAGGAGCTCCGCCACTTGTCCGCCAATGTTTTTTGGAGGAAACATCGCGGCGGACCACCTCGAAGAAGTCTTGCGGGTACCCCGTACATACCAGTAAATCTCTACAATTTCCACCACTTAAAAGCAGATCCACCCCCAAAAATGTGGTTGCAAAAGGTCGCTCAATACATATAGTGGCCGTCCATTTTGCCTCTCAGGGATATACTTAAACAATTCTAGGGAGTTAACACCATCATGACACTGAAAACCCTCACCAAAGATCAGTTCAATGAGTTCGTGAACAAACTCATCGCGTCAAATCGTGTCGTCGGCGTCAAAGAAAAGGAGAAGAAATTCTTCGTCTTTGACAAGCTTGAAGATACTGCCGAGCTCAGGCTCGACTACGACGTCGCGTATCTCTCACCGCGCAAGTATTTTCAGCCGCCGCGCGAGACGCTCCTCAAGTTCACGACAAAACCAAACGTAAAGGCCGAACCCGTTGTCGAAGCCAAACCCTTCATTCTTCTGGGGGTTCACCCCTATGACATGAAGGCCATCAATCAGATGACCACGGTCTTCACCAAGGACAATGAGGACACCAACTACCTCGCGCGCCGCGAGGCCGCCACGATCATAGCAATCGATCCTCAGACCGCGACCGACTGGTCGTTCTGGCCGTGGATGAATGCAACAACCGTCGACAAGGGCTGGGATCTCTTCATCACCGATATCGGCGATGCGTATGTCGATGAAATCGGCACCGACAAGGGCAAAGCACTTCTCGAGAAGAATGCGCAAGCAACCGACGCCACGAACAATCAAGCCGCCAAGCGCGACGAGATCCGCGCCAACTTGAAGAACCTGTGCAAGCAGGACCGCGCAATCAATGTTCCAGCAAACGACATCGGCGCACTCGTTGCCAAGAGCGAGGACCACCCCGTATGGGAAGAGAATGCAGAAAAGTGTTACAGCTGCGGTACCTGCAACCAGGTCTGCCCCACCTGCTACTGCTTTGACATCCGCGAAGACCTGAACCTTGAACTCACTGGCGGCGAGCGCGTACGGCGCTGGGACGGCTGCCTGCTGCAAGATTTCGCCTCGGTCGCCAGCGGCGAGAATTTCCGCGAGGATCGCGCCAACCGGTTCCGCCACCGCATCATGCGCAAGTGCACCTACGTTCCGCAGATCGTCGAGGACGATCTTGCGTGTGTCGGCTGCGGCCGCTGCTCATCGCAGTGCCTGCCCGACATTGCCGATCCGGTAAAGATCATCAATAAACTCGCAGAAGGAAAATAGTATAGATGTCATTCCCGCGAAGGCGGGAATCTATTTTCCTCCTTCTGTGTTTCGTATCTCTCAAAAGCAGGCCAACAGGTAAAAAATGTTCCTGGAACTTCTGCGGATCGGTCTTTGAGGTGAAATATTCAGGTTTTAAAGAACTTGTGTTAAGTTTGCAAAACACACTGTTGCGTTTGCCCAAATCGATAGCTAAAATAGTCTTCATGGCCAGATGCTCCTTAATTAAATTTATCAGATTAAACTTTGTGGCGTCCCAGTGACGACCACGTGGAGACCATTATAGTCTCCGAGCATCTGGCTTTCATAGTTTCTTAATTATTCAAAAATCGATTCCGCACAAGGTGGACA
>JAGLUH010000408.1 GCA_023134875.1 Candidatus Zixiibacteriota bacterium | reverse complement strand
CCGTTTATGGTTACGCTGGGGCCGGGCGATCTGCCCTATACAATCGCCAACCAGACCACCTGCGGTCGTGGCAACAACTACGATGAGACCTGTCTGGGCTCCTATGACGGTGGTGAGGACATGATCATCCAGCTCAATGTTACCGGCGGCATGTACGTCGACATTCAGCTCGACCCCAAGGGCACCACCTACACTGGTATCGCTATCGACAACCTGTGCCCGCCTGGTGGAGACTGTATGGGCTTTAGCGTCAACCCCTCCGGCTCTCCACACTCTATCATCGGCGTGACACTGGCTCCAGGCATTTACTACCTGATGGTCGACACGTGGCCCAGTCCGACTTGCATTCCTGACTTCGACGTGGTTATCATGCAGGCGCCTGAACCGCCCGAAAATGATACGTGTGAAAACGCGACACCAGTGGGCAATGTCTACCAGCTTCCTTTTTCGACCACGAACGCCTCCTCGGACGACGATGGTGCCTGCATGGAGTCGCCCAATATCTGGTACTGCTTCACGCCCGAGTGTGACGGCGATGTCACGGTCAGCCTCTGTGGTTCTTCCTACGATACAAAGTTGGGAGTCTATGATGGCTGCACCTGCAATCCGTTGGGAACAGTGATCGAATGCAACGATGATTTCTGCGGTTTGCAGTCTCAGATCACTTTTTCTGCTATTCAAGGCAACGATTACCTGATCGAGGTCGGCGGCTACAGCAGCAGCACCGGCGACGGTGTGCTGTCGATCTTCTCCTGTGGGTCGGTGGGTGGTTTCTCATTCGAGCAGTTGGATTTTCTTGACGAGGACGGTACGGTAGTTGTTGACAACTCAGACTGGGGTTATGTGTCGTTCGATATCTATCCTGCCAGCGACGGCGTGGTGCGATATTTCAACATATCCGCCAGGGTAGGAACTGACTCCGGCTGGATTGTACGCAACTACCCGATTCTGCCCGATACGTTCATAGGCCCGGGACGCTACGGGCTCGATTTCGACCTGAAGGAAGTAGGAGTTTTCCCGGGGATGGACGCGGATACTATGTGGTTCGGCTTCGAAGTTTCGTTGACACTTCAACCTACCAATCCCGGCATTCCTTGTATCTTGCCGGCTGCGATTGATGACGCGAGTATCAGGGAATTCGGCGCTGTACTGGAGGAAGGTCTTCCTGAGTTTACCGGCCCGGGCATTCTGGTTCCGCCGTACTGGACTGATATGGTAGACACTGATTCGCTCAGGAAGTACACCGGATTGACCGATTTCGACGAAGTGCCCTCAGTCCAGGAAGGCAACAACGAGTGCGGCGCGGGCGCGATGGCGAGGAGTCTCAAATGGCTTTCGAACGAAAACGACCTGGGGCTGGGTTCGGCCCAGGGCATGCAGGACGAACTGGACAACCCTGAGTACATGAACGCCGGTGCTACCGGCAAACAGATGGCACAGGCCAAGAAGAAGTACATCGAGGACAACAACCTCCCCCTTGAGGTTCACTGGTGGAATTCGGATGATTACTACGACGGTCACGATAGCTGGCGTGACACGCCGGGAATCCCGTCCGAGAGCAGCGGCGATATCGATCTCATCGACTGGATCTGGCGCGAAATGGGCAAAGGACAGGATATCGAAATCTTCATCCGCTGGGACAACACCAACAGAGGCCACATTGTGGTGGTGGTGGGAATCGATAAGAAGAACAAGAAGATCGAATATCGTGATGATAAAGCTCAAGGTGATGATACCTCAGGCGATACGGATGTCCCGGAAGCTGAACTGGTGCCGCTGGGCAACGGTGAATATGGTTTCCGGGCCGCCGGTAACAGAATTATCAGCGCTTTTGCGGAATCACCGAAATCGTTCGATCTCGGTTGGCGTTACCATCCGCGTTATGTCGATGGCTGGCTGACGGTCTACGGCACCATCAACTGCCAGACCATCGAGCCACCCTTGTTTGATAGAACTTACGTCGAATCGTGCCATACTTACAAGGGTGATATTCCTGACTGGGCCAACGATTATCTCATCATTTTCGAGTGGGATTGGTTCTGCAACAACGTCGATTCTCTGAAAGTTGCCAGACCTTATTGGGATGATTACTTCGGACTCTGGCGGCTGTTCCCGTTTGGCTTGTATCTGGACGCTAACTTGCCTGAGGATGGTGTGATTCTTCCCGCCATCGGTGATGAGTTCGGCGAAACTCAGCAAATTCATACCGTAGTCAATATCGAAGAGTGGCTTGCCGATCCGAGACCGATTCAGGAGGACTACTTCATCATTAACGGCGAATGTGATGACCTGCCCGGGTATCTGATTGGCACGACGCCGATCGTATTTGACTCATTGGCGCCACCGAGAGAGAATCCTTTCTCGACCACCCCGTACACCGGCATGCTGCACTGTGACGCCGAGATCATGTTTGAGGCTAAGCCGCAGTACATTTGCGGTGACGCCGACGCCAATGGCCTGGT
>JAGLUH010000407.1 GCA_023134875.1 Candidatus Zixiibacteriota bacterium | reverse complement strand
GATGTACAGCGAGACGCTTCTGGGTAGCACTGATACCTTTAAGGTGATGATTCACCACATCGACTCCCTCTTTGGTATCGCCTTGCGGATTCGCTACGATCCTGAGATTATTTCCATTACGGGTGTGATACCGGGTGATGTTTTCTCATCGGCTGATTTTATTTTCTTCCCCTGGGTGGATTCCGACTATGTAGCGCTTGGTTATTCGCTTCAGGCCAGGCAGGACACCCTAGGGGTGAACCTGCCCCAGGGCGTCAGTCCGCGTTCGGCCACTATTGCCGAGATTGTCTACGAGGCGCGAGGGTTGGGACCGACCACCTTGAATTTCTTGCAGGAGGAGGGGAAATCGCCCAAGTTGATAGACTGGCAGGGAAATCCCCTGCCGCGACAGGAACATTTGTATATCGAAAATGGCGAGGTTGAAGTCTATGGACCGTAGTTACCGGTTGTTGTTTCTTATAGCCTTGGTGGCTGTTATCGCGCTCTCGTCGCCAGTCGCGCGTGCCGGTCAGATCTGGGTAGCGGTCGACGGCAGCGATTATAATGGTGATGGCAGCTACGGTTATCCATACGCCACCATCAGCTATGCCCTTGATTCAACGAGCAGCACAACCCCTGACACGGTCTTTGTCAAGCCGGGGACCTATGATGAGGCCTTTTCTTTTCCAACCTGGGCGGTGGCGCTTATCAGCGAAAAGGGCCGGGACCTGACCTTCATCGATATGGCGGCAGCCGGCGACAGCCGAATTTCCTTCTGGCTGGGAACGCCGAGCACCACTCTGCTGGATGGTTTCACGATTTCGGGCGCTGCTTTTGGAGCTATCACCATCCGGGGCGGCGACGGCATACTCGCCTCACCCGAGATCAGGTATTGCACTATCCACTCCAATGGAGCCGACGGTGGTGTCCAGGGAGGCGGTATCTACATGTACTACTCCCAATCGAATATCCATCACAACCTGTTCATCGGTAACACCGTCTCGCAGGCGGGAGGGGCGATATACTGCAGCGACTCCAGTCCCATGATCTGGAACAACGAGTTCCGGGGCAATCGCGTTCTAGCGTTGCAGTCTGGAGGCGGGGGCGCTATTTGCGTTGTCGGCGAGATTCTCGGTAGTTATACCCTGATTCAGAATAACCTCTTCCTCGCTAATCAGGCGCTCGGCTTTAGGGGCGGTGCCGCTTATCTCGAATCATTCAATCTGTATTTCCTCAACAATCTCGTGTACAAGAACGATGCCGAGTTCGGTGGCGGCATTTTCGTTCCTTACGGTTTCAGCGCCATCATCAAGTACAACATCTTTATGGAAAACACTCAATATGCTATCGAATGCGAGTATGCCACCACCCCGCCGGTGATTGAGTACAACTGCTTCCACCTGAATCTGCCCCAAGCCGAGGCTCCGGGCAGCTGTAACCTTGACACCGTTACCAATCTGATTGAAGTGACCCCCCAATTGGTCAATCCCGGGGCTGAGGATTTCCACCTGAAAGCGACCTCACCTTTGATTGATGCCTGCTTCGATCCTGCCGAGCCGTTATTAGAGGTTGACTACGGCGACAACAAGCGGATTGTCTACGGTTCCATTGACATCGGCCCCTTCGAGTGGGTCGATTGCGATCTTCACGCCGACTTTGATATCTCGGCAGCGGTGGTTTGCACCGCTCAAACCGTGGCGTTCAGCGATCTGTCGACCGGTAGATGGGAGATACAATACTGGAACTATGGTAACAGCACTGGTGACACCATCTCTTGGCCGATTGTCGGTTTCACGCCACAAGCAACCTACGAAGTGGCGGGAGAGTATCAGGTAACCCTGACGGCGTTCACCTACTGCGATACCGCTATCATGCAGAAGACAGTGCAGGTGATTGAGCGGCCGACAGCGGATTTCAGCCTGCTGCACGACATAGCTGCGTGCGCGCCGCTGATAGTTGATTTCATTGACTCGTCCACGGGTGCCGACCTTGTTTATGAGTGGGACTTCGGTGACGGTGAGGGTTCAACCGACTCGGCGCCCCTGCATGCCTTCGCTGATGCCGACACATATCTGGTTACTCTTATTGTCAGTAACGACTGCGGCACTGACACCACAGAGAAGGAGCTTATCGTTATTGACGTACCGGCTGTTGACTTTACCGCCAGTAATACCTCGGGCAGCGCGCCGTTGACGGTGGATTTCAGCGACAATTCCACTTATTCACCCAACGCCTGGGAGTGGAGTTTCGGTGACGGCGGCGGTTCCACTGATGAGAGTCCCATTTATGTTTACCAGGTACCGGGGATGTATGATGTCAGCCTGATGGCCGCTAACGCCTGCGGTTGGGGCACCGAGCTCTTACGCCAGGATTATATCACCGTATCCGGTTTTGACCTTGCCTTGGTAGCGGAGGATACTACCGACAAGTTGCAATTGCTGTTTGAGGTCGAGATCGATTCACTCTTCGCTCAGTTTGACCGGCAGGTTGCGCTCAGCACGCTGTTTGCTGAGACACCACGACGAGGTTATGCCGCTTTCACTTTGAGTGATGACACAGTGAATGTACCGGACACTATTACCGTAACCGCCAGGCTGGACACCCTTCTGGCGCGGGGAGAATACGAATTTCTGATCATCGGCCAGGCGGTTGGCAGCCAGATTGTTGATACCCTGCCGATTATGTTTCGTGCCTGGCCTGATTCACTACTTCATTTAGAGGCCTCTACTCTGGATTTTGATTCGGTGGTAATTGACAGCGCCAGGATTGATACAGTTAAGATTCTCAATGTTGGTCCCTTTACCCAAGACCTGCAAAAATTCATCCTGAGAATCACTGGCGTTTCATCTGATAATCCGATCTTTGTCCCCATCTTTCCCCAGGGAGTCGAATTAATTCCACCGAACGGCGGTTTGCTTTTCCTTGAGATGCAGTTCACACCGCCGGATACCGGTCTCTACGAAGGTGAGTTGACAATCACTAGTGATGATCCGGCGCGACCGGAGGTATTTGTGAGTCTTGTCGGTGTTGGCATAGAGGAACGCTATCCGCCAATAGTGGTAGCGGTAACACCCGATTCAAACGAAAACGACATACCGATTCGCACGCCGGTAGTGCTGCAGATCTCAGAACCACTTGACAGCGCCTCTCTCGATTCGGCAAGCCTGACGCTCTATTCAACCCGTCTGGCTGCTATGTTGCCTGGTGCCGTAGACCTACTGGTCAACCAGGATATCATGCGATTCGTGCCGGCTGATTACTACCCACCCTTTGATACCATTACCGCGACTCTGGCCGCGACTGTGACCGACCTGGTGGGCAACAGCCTGGACGGTGATCTTGACGGTATCGGCAGCGGCGCTTCCGGCGATGATTTCCAGTACCGCTTCTTCACCGGCCCCGCGGTCTATCCGGGGGATTGTAATAATGACGGTCTGGTTAATGAGATCGACATCCTGCCAATCGGTGTTTTTTATGGTCTTACAGGACCATCACGCGATCAGTTCGCCGAGAATACCACTTGGGGAGCAAAACAGGCGCTGCCATGGGATGATCCGCGCGTGGTATATGCTGATGCCGATGGCGACGGTGTAGTCGATGAAAACGATGTGACAATTGTTGCTACCAACTGGGGCAGTTCGCATTCGTGGGGTGAGGCGACTTTGTCTATCGATTTTGATTATAGTGATTATGCCGACAATTTAACGCGCCTGCGGTCGGCGATTGAGGGTATGGCGGGAAGCGAGGCGGGTGATCGATTATTGCAGACGATTAACACGGTGACGCCCGGCAGCATGCTGCCTGATGAGATCATGTTGCTGGAAAACTACCCCAACCCCTTCAACCCAATGACACGCATCGATTATGCGCTCCCCGAAGGAATGGAAGTACACCTGACTATCCACAACATCCTGGGTCAGCGAGTGCGAATCCTGGTTGCCGGCTATCAGCAAGCGGGTTTCAAGAATATCATCTGGGACGGTACTGATGAACATGGCGTTCAGGTGTCGAGTGGCGTTTACTTCTTCAAGTTGGAAACGGGAACTACTGTCAAGATCAGGAAAATGGTGAAGGTACAATAGAAAATTGATCAATCGATCCGTTTACCTGAGCAGTTAGGTCGGAAGTGCTGTACTTACGACATTCACGTGAAGCATGAACAAGGATTTATCTAAACCGCAGGAGTTCCGATCTACTCTCCGCTGTAAAAAAATAGTTGACAAGGTATTAAAGCAATTGCTATACTTAATATGAGACTGAAGGATACTTTTGGCAGGCAAAACTTAAAACGAGCAAGTAACGAGCAGTTCGGAGCAAGCAGCGCGTACCGGTGAGGCTATGTAAGCCATAAACCTTGACGGGGGGATTTATGGACGCTGAGTTTACTGCCAAAATCCTTGTATGCGTTGATTGTGGTGAGGAATTTGTTTTCACCATCAGCGCACAGGAGTATTTTGCCCAGAAGGGGTTCACGGAAGACCCCAGACGGTGCAAGTCCTGTTACCTGAAGTTGAAGCGGGAACGCCGCAACGGTGAAGGGCATGTTACCCGCAGAGAGCCAAGGCGGAATCGTGTCGCTCAGGTTGCGTCGCGAGCACACAACAACTTCAATGGTAACGCCTACCGCAAGTATCCTGAGGACTTGGGTTAGAGGGCCTGAACCGGTGATGGTTCAGACCCTCTGATTGCCTGCGATTCTTCCTTATTTCAACAGCATCATCTTACGAGTGAGGCTACTGCCATTTACGATCAGCCGGTAGAAATAAACGCCGCTGGGCCGTGATGTACCTTCCTGGTCTGCGGCAGTCCAATCGACCTGGTGTCTTCCTGCTGGCAGTGTCCCATCAAGCAAGGCTTCAACTTGTTGGCCAATGGCGTTGTAGATACTCAGTTTAACCGCTGCCGCTGCCGGCAGGTCGAAGGTTATGCTGGTGGTTGGATTGAAGGGGTTGGGATAGTTCTGTCCCAGCGTGAATCCCTCGGGGAGAATCGGATCAGATATATAGTCATCAACATCAGCAACGAGGGCAACGACCAGGTCTGCGGTCATGATGGTGGCGGAACTGGAAATGTTGTTGACTGCTACCAGTGTATTGCTCCCCGAATAGCTGCGGCTGGAGGGGAAAGTAATGTTCGAGAATAATGTCTGTCCGCTGCTGCCGGGGAAAGGGTCGCCGCCGTCACCATAGCTGGAGTTCTTCTCCAACTGGTAGAGATTGTCC
>JAGLUH010000406.1 GCA_023134875.1 Candidatus Zixiibacteriota bacterium | reverse complement strand
TCTCGATCACTTTTGGGACAACCTCTCCGCGTCTGCCCCTCGCATCCGTTTGATTATGGTCACAATCCTGATTCTGGCGGCCAGTCTCTCTCTCCATGCTGGCCAAGTGCCTTTGACCGCCGAGTTTGCTTTCCCTGATATCCCTCATGCCGCTGTTGTCGGTACCGAAGGGGTGGTGCTAAATCCGGCGGCGCTCTATATCAACAAGCCGATCGGAATCCAGTTTTACCACGGTTTTGCCGAGGGGGATTTGTCGGGCGACAATGCCTTTTTGATCTCTACCGCCGGCGTCGGGTTTGCCTATCAACGCCTGGGTTTGGGTTATCGCGCGGCGGTTTCGCGGTATGATTTCGCTATCTCCTCGCGGGTAGTGCGAAATATCTATACCGGCACTTCCTACACCTATTACAAGACCGATTGGGACAAGCTGGACAAGGCGCATTCCTGGAATTACTCGATTATGTGGCATGTGCGGCGCCAGTTTTCAGCATCCCTACAGTTTCAGAACCTGAATCGGCATACTTTCGGCGGGGAGAAAACCTCAGTCGGTTATCTCCTGAGTGCGGCCTTCCGTCCTCTGGGGGAACGTCTGACAATTGGCGCCAACGCGAGGCTCTATGGTGGGCAGCGGCTTTCCGAAGCCGAATGGCGTCTTAGCGGCAGGGCCTACCTGAAGCCGGGCTTGCTGGTCTATGCCGGATTCGGTGACAAACAGCGATTCGGTATCGGGCTTGAGTTCCATTTTGGTCAGGCTTACGGTGGCAGTGAAGTATTCTTCGATAAGTCAGGCGGTTACTCTCGTACCACCATCTACGGTGGTACTTCAAGCGCAACCAGAGAGTCGTTGATTCGTGGTCCCAGAAAGATACTCCACGTGAATCTCGCCGGTGACATCCCGGAGGAACGCAGCCGAAAGCTCCTGTTTGGAAAATCAAAGGAGACACTCTACCGCACTCTCGCCAAGATCAGATCAGCCTGTAACGATCCGGCGATTATCGGGTTCCTCTTGACTCTCAAGAGCCCTCGACTAGGTTGGGGAAAGTTGTCTGATTTTCGCCGCGAGATCGTCCATTTCTCTGAAAGCGGCAAGCCGGTAATATGTTGTCTGGGCGCCTCACCCGGCACCGGCAGTTACTACCTGGCCTCGGCGGCGGATTCGATCTTTATGCTGCCGGTTGACGCTCTCTACCTGATTGGGTTATCTGCGGAAGTGAAGTTCTTTGCGGGCACCCTGGATAAGCTGGCGATCGAACCACAGATTGAGAAAATCGGTAAATACAAGAACGCACCCAATCTTCTCACCGAAACCTCGCTGACACCGGAGCATCGGGAGGCGCTGGAGGTGTTGCTGGATGACATCTATGGCGAGGTAATCGGCCGCACGGCGGTGAGCCGCGGTATCACTCCTTCAGAGTTGGAGTCGTTGGTTGACCGCGGGCCTTTCACTTCGATTGAGGCGGAATCGCTGCGTTTGGTGGATGGTCGTTTTTACCCGGGAGAGCTTACCGAACGATTGCCGGAGATGTTCGGCGGTGACTGGCAGCTCCTGCCTGTGAATCGCTTTCTCAACCAGCCGCGTTATCGGGAAGGATTTGGTCAACGGCCCCGAATTGCCCTGATAACGGTAGCCGGATCAATTACCAAAGGTCGTTCCGGCTCCAACCCTCTCACTGGAAAAACCGCCGGTTCGGCAACTTTATCCGCTGCCATCCGTCAGGCGGGCGATGACCCGGCAGTGCGGGCAATCGTTGTGCGACTCGATACGCCGGGCGGCGATGCTATCGCCAGTGATCTGATCTGGGGGGAGTTGGTTCGCGCCCGCAAGAAGAAACCGGTGATTGTGTCGATGTCCGACGTCTGCGCCTCAGGTGGCTATTATATCGCCTCGGCCGCCGATGAGATATTCGTGGAACCGGCGACCGTTACCGGCTCGATCGGCGTCTTTGCGGGCAAAGCCAACCTGGCGGGCTTCTACGACAAACTGGGAATCAGCACCGAAAGAATCAAACGCGGTAAACATGCGGGGATGTTTTCCTCCAGTTCACCCTTTTCCGAAGAAGAGCGGGCACTGCTGCGGCGGCACATTGGTGATCTCTACAATAACTTCATCTCGATTGTTGCTAACGGGCGCCGTCTGAGTGTTGATTCGGTCGATGCCATCGCTCAGGGTCGGGTCTGGAGCGGCCAAAGAGCGCTGCAATTGGGACTGGCTGATCGGGAAGGATCGCTCCTGGCTGCCATTGCCGCCGCCGCCGAACGTGCCGATCTACGAGAGGGCGAGTATGAAATTGAGGAACTGCCGGTACAAAGCTGGTGGCCGGGCCTCGGAAATCTGCTGCTTTCCGGTATTTCTGACCTGTTTGCCGACAACTTCACCAGTTTGATCGGAGACCACTCTCTTCTGCTCTTCGGTGAAGATAACAGCCTCGCCCAATATCGACTCCCCTATAGTCTCAGAATCGAATAGGCCGGTTATCCACAGGGGTTCCGAGCTACGGTTCTTCTTGCTTCCACGATAATCTCGGGTTTTCTGCACAATGTGAAGAGGTTAAACTTGACAAGCGCCTGGTGTCCGATATATTCCGCCAAACTGATTTGACCGACAGGGGACGAACAGCTCAGTGCAGAAAGCGCCCGCCATAGTCCGCCTCCTTTTCCTGATTCTGCTGCTTTACCTTTTTCTTATCTCGATATCGTTGCTGGGGAAATCATTCGGCCTTTTCGGCAAGGATACCGCTGAGACTCTCCTGAGTTCGGTGGAGAGTCCGTTGGTCGGCTTGTTTGTCGGTAT
>JAGLUH010000405.1 GCA_023134875.1 Candidatus Zixiibacteriota bacterium | reverse complement strand
GGCGGGCATTTGCCGCCGCCAATGTCCACGACATATTCAACCTCTGCTCGGTCGCGGTTCTTTTTCCCTTACAGGTTGCTACCGGTTTTATCGAGAAGATTGCCCATGTGGGCGCTGAAGCTTTCTCCGGTGTTGGCGGGTTGAAGTTTGCGTCGCCGATCAAGCTGGCAACCACACCGGTTGTCGACGGAGTAGTTGAACTTTGCAATCACAACGGGTTGATTGTGCTGATTCTCGGCCTGCTGCTGCTCTTTGTCGCCCTGAAGTATATAGTTTCCACTCTTAAGGGATTGGTGCTGACACGAGTTGAGGAGTTCTTCTCGAATCATATATTCAGAACCACCCTCCGGGCGCTCTTGCTGGGAACAGTGCTGACCGTCCTGGTGCAATCTTCTTCAATAACGACTTCATTGATTATACCGCTGGTTGGCGCCGGTATCCTGACCATCAGGCAGATTTACCCCTACACTATCGGGGCGAATATCGGCACCACAGTGACCGCCTTTCTGGCGGCGCTGGCGACCGGCTCGACAAGCGGCGTGACGGTGGCTTTCTCGCACCTGGTGTTCAATCTCTGCGGCACCGCGATCTTCCTGCCGCTGAAGGCACTGCCGATCTTTCTGGCCGAGAAGCTGACCGAGTATGCTCTCCGGAGCAAGCTGATTCCCTTTCTTTATCTGGGCATCGTTTTCTTCCTGATACCCCTTCTTTTGATTATATTGGTGAAAGGATAGGTTATGTTCAAGACGTTAATCGAGCTGTTTCGCAAAGAGGAGAATCTGATAGAACAGGCAATCTCGGAAAGCACCAGGATGATCCGCGAATGCAAGTTCATGTTTGAAGAGTCGGTGCGGTCGCTGCGGCATGCCGACACGGCGGATTTACATATTGACATCTATGAGAAAGACAAAACCATCAACAAGTATCAGCGGGAAGTCCGGCGCAAAGTGATTACACATCTGACAATTGTCGGCAGTGAGCAGTCTCTTACCGCAGGGCTGATTCTGACCTCGATTATCATCGATGTGGAGCGCATGGGTGACTACTCCAAGAACATCGTTGAACTGGCCCAGGCGCATCCCAAGCGACTGGAGGCAGGGATATTCGAAGAAACACTGGTTCACATCGAAAGTGAGGTCACCAGGAAGTTCGACCACGCGGAGAAATCGTTCGGTGACTCTGATGTCGAGCTGGCGCAGAAGCTGATGGCGGAACACAAACCCCTCTCGATTGAATGTGACCGAATGATCGCCGATATTATCCAGGAGAAGTACAAAACCCTTTCCCCAGGTGAAGCGGTGGTGCTGGCCTTGTATATCAGATTTCTCAAGCGGATTTCATCACATTTAACCAACATTGTCTCCTCGGTCGCCAATCCCTTCCCGCGAATCGGTTACAGGGAAAACGACAGCAGGACTTAGGCTATTGTGGCAATCGCGGGGGGGGAACGAAAACCATTGCTCTGTGGTCTGAGTGATTAAGTCGGCTAAGGTCTATCATGAACGACTGGTACCAGATGGAGACAAGCGCTGTCCTGCAGCGGCTTGGTGTCAATGCCGAAAACGGCTTATCTGATACGGAGGTAACCGAGCGCCTGACGCAGCACGGCGCCAATGAACTGATCGAGAGAGGTGTCAAGAGTCCCTGGCTGATTCTCTGGGAGCAATTCACTGCCGTGATGGTGGTGGTACTGATCGTCGCCGCCGTTCTCTCCGCTGTGTTTGGCGATTACCAGGATACTATCGCGATTCTTGTAATTATTGTCTTGAATGCCATCCTGGGATTTCGCCAGGAATACCGCGCTGAAAAGGCAATGGCCGCTCTGAAGAAATTGGCGGTACCGAAAGTAAAAGTACGTCGTGGCGGTCGTGTGCGGGAGATTTCCGCGCGAGAGCTGGTACCCGGAGATATTGTCCTGCTGGAGTCGGGCAACCTGGTACCCACTGATTGTCGCTTGCTGGAATCAGTTAACCTCCGTACCCAGGAAGCCGCCCTTACCGGCGAATCGGAACCAATCGACAAAGAAACGGTGGCGCTAGTTGGTGACGACCTCCCGCTGGGTGATCGGTACAACCTGGCCTATATGGGTACGGTGATCGCTTACGGGCGCGGCACTGCGGTCGTAACCGAAACCGGTATGAAGACCGAGCTGGGTCGTATCGCCGGTATGATTCAATCAACCGAACGCCAGCCGACCCCCTTGCAACGACGTCTCGATCAACTGGGAAAACGATTGGCTCTGGCGGCGCTGGTTCTGGTCGCCATCATCTTCACCGAGGGGATAATCAGCGGTGAAGAAGTCAGGTTGATGCTCATTACGGCGGTCAGTGTTGCCGTGGCAGCAGTGCCGGAAGGGTTGCCGGCGGTGGTTACCATTGCCCTGGCGCTGGGGGCGCAGCGGATGCTCAAACGCCGCGCCCTGATTCGCAAGCTGCCGGCGGTGGAAACGCTCGGCTCAGTAACGGTGATATGTTCCGATAAAACCGGCACGTTGACTGAAAACCGCATGACGGTGACGATCCTCGATGTTGCCGGTCATCGTGTTGATCTCGCCGAGGACCTGCGCCGACATGCGCCGGTATCCGGTGGCGCTACGGCGGAGCGGGCGATTGTCTCCGAGCACTCGCAATTGGCCCTGCTGCTGGCCGGTGGCGCTCTCTGCAACGACGCCATCCTCGAGTTCGATGACAAGCGACCGGGTCAGTTCAATGTTGTCGGTGAACCAACGGAAGGTGCTCTGGTAGTGGCGGCAGCACGGCAGGACTTATGGAAAAAGGCCTTAACACACGCGTTTCCGCGCCAGGCGGAGATTCCTTTTGATTCCACTCGCAAGCGCATGACCACCCTGCATACGCTTCCCGACTCGCAATTACAGCTTCCCGATGCCCTGCAAAAGCTCTGGAAGGAACGGCAGGAGATCTTTGCGGGGAAGTATATCGCTTTTACCAAGGGCGCAATTGACAGTCTGCTTGATATCTCCAGTCATGTGTGGGTCAATCGGGAGAGTCAGCCGTTAGACGATACCTGGCGAGAGCGCATCCAGGCCGCCCACGATCAACTGGCGGAAGATGGCATGCGGGTGCTGGCTGTTGCTTTTCGTTCCTTAGACAAGTTGCCTGATTTGCAATCGCTGGAAAATGATCTTACCCTGATCGGCCTGATCGGCATGATGGACCCGGCGCGGCCGGAGGTCAGGGAAGCGGTGCGTACCTGTAAGGCGGCTGGTATTCGACCGGTGATGATAACCGGTGACCATCCTCTGACGGCACGATATATCGCACGCGAATTGGGTATTGCCGATACCGGTCGGATTATGACCGGCAGGGAGCTCAACCAAACCGGCCAGGAACTAAGCGAATTCGTCGAGGAGGTGCCGGTATTTGCCCGTGTCGCCCCTGAGCACAAGCTCAATATCGTCGCCGCTCTGCAGGAACGTGGTAACTTAGTCGCTATGACCGGCGACGGCGTCAATGATGCGCCCGCTCTCAAGAAAGCTGATATCGGTGTGGCGATGGGGATCACCGGTACGGATGTTTCCAAGGAGGCAGCCGACGTCGTGTTGCAGGATGACAACTTCGCCACCATCGTTGCTGCTGTCAGGGAAGGGCGAGTGATCTATGACAATATCCGCAGGTTCATTATCTATCTTCTCGCCGGTAATGTCGGCGAACTGGCGGTGATGCTGGTTTCTCCCTTATTGGGGATGCCGCTGGCGCTCTTGCCGATTCAGATTCTTTGGATCAATCTGGTTACCGATGGTCTGCCGGCGCTGGCGCTGGGTGTCGAACCGCCTGAAAAAGACACCATGAAACGACCACCTTATCCGCCCAGCGAGAATATCTTCAGTCGGGGTGCAGCAAGACAGATCCTCTGGCTCGGATTCATTGTCGGTGCCGCCTCGCTTCTGGTCGGTTACCTGCAATGGGCGAAAGGTTACCCCCAGTGGCAGACTATGGTATTCACCACCCTGACCTTCTCGCAGATGGCACATGTGATGACCATTCGCTCTTACCGGGAATCCGCTTTTCGTCTGAATCCGCTTACAAACAAACCCCTGATGGCTGCCGTGAGCCTGACTTTCATATTGCAGCTTTTGGTTATCTATGTCCCGTTCCTGCAACCGGTCTTTGATACCATTCCCCTTTCCGCCGCCGATTTGCTGCTTTGCATGGTGTTAGGTAGCGCAGTATTCTGGGCTTATGAAATCGAGAAATTCTTTCTCCGCCGCCGCGAGAGAATCAAGTAGACAAAGCTTACCAGGTCTGTAGGTCAAAACCCCTGCGGTTATGACATATTCATTCTTGATCTACAGTGCTGCATTGACAGGTAATATATTTTTGCAACTTTGACCGAATCTTATCAGTCTAATCAAGTGAGTCAAACAAGAGTAAGGAAGGGTCTTATGGAGAAACAGACTGGTTTTCTGGGAATCTCGACCACGGCCTGGGGTGTGGTTGGCATGCTGTCACTGGCGATTGGTGCGCTGGTACTCTGTGCCTTAGTGGTTATGATGTTTGGGTTAGACATAGGCAAAGTTGTTGGTTAGTGATATCGTTGAGAGACCACTAATTCTTAACAACCTGTGAGCGGCAGTCGTAGGAAACCGGCAGCCTGCTGGGGGTGCAGACTGCCGGTTGTACGTTGGACTAAGTGTTTTGGTTCCTCCAGTAGCGGCTAACAGTCAGGAATCCCATCGCCATTGGTATCGCAGGGAGCAAACCC
>JAGLUH010000404.1 GCA_023134875.1 Candidatus Zixiibacteriota bacterium | reverse complement strand
GCGATCTGGGAAGACCTTGACCTCGGCCACAGCACCAACAATCGCCGACTGGTATCAGCTTCTCTGCGTCTGAGACTTTGCTCTTCTCTCATCCTCTCAACCCACCACAAGATCGAACGCCGCGTGCGCACGACCGGAACACGCTACCCCTGCCGCAGTGAAGCCGGCCTGGAGCTGCAATTGACAGACTATCTTTCAGGATTGCTGCGTCTGAACTACTTCGATCCGGATGCAAGAACAGAAGGCAACAGCTACCTCTGGATTACCATTGGTCAGAATATCGCCCGCAAAGATCGGTTCTCATTGAAAGTAACCGCTCGCACACGCTATCATGTTGGCAAGGATATATTCGAGAATTGGCAGGTGCGCATCTACTGCGATATTTCTGTTTGATATTGCGCTTATGAACGCCTTTGAATTGAGCAAAGGATTTGAAATTGCCGCCGGACTTTGATATAATGTATTAAACGGCCGGGGAAGGTAAACGTTGTTGGCAACATCGCTATGAGTACTGTATTCCGTTATTCTATCCGGGTCGGCATGTTGATCTCTCTCGCCGGCACCCTAGATGGCGCCATCGTAATTAACGAGTTGATGATTAATGAACCGGCATCGGAAGTCGCGCTGGAATGGGTGGAACTATTCAATAATGGTGACGCCGTAGCAAACCTGGCCGATTACATTTTCGTCGAGGCAAGCGACACAACCAGCTTCCCCGACAGCCTGTTGATACCGGTTGGTGGCTTTGCACTACTGTCGCCGCGACCGGTTGCTTTAAGCGGTGAGGTCTCGTTCGAATCAACCTGGGGAAACAACTCAGGCGTTTGGGGCGATCATCCAGACGAGAACTACCTGCTGTTAGAGGCTGAGTTCTCCCTGAAAAACACAGGCGATTCGATCAAGCTGATTCACCTGCCGACCAACACCTCCGAAACGGTGTTATGGAGTACTTTACCGCCGGATGGCGTCTCGCTGGAACGAATCAACCCTTTCAAGTCGCACAATCCGGAGAACTTCGACTATTGCCGTGACGTCTCCGGTTCCACCCCGGGAGAGGTCAATTCCTTGATCCCTCCCGATTTCAATCTCGGGTTCGTCGAGAATGCTGTCATCCTCAGTCTGCCGATGGAAAGCGAACCTCTGCGGCTGGCGGGTCAGGTCAAAAACTACGGCCTGGAAACATCAGAACCGGCGACGCTTATCATCTACTTCGACCGCGACTTCTCCGGCAATTTGAGCGGTGCCGATGATGCCGACACTGCCATGATTGCGCCGCTGATGCCCGATTCGCTTTTTCACTTTGAATGTACCTATCAGGAACCGGATGGCCGCAAGAGCCTGCGACTGGAACTTTCCGCCGATGATGACAGCAGCGACAACTACTTCAATTTTCATTTCGCCCTGGGCGAGATGTTCACCGAGCTGCGGATAACCGAGTTTCTGATTAACCCTACCGATTCGCTTGATTGTGAATGGGTCGAGTTGGTGAATGTCGTTGATTATGCTCTCGAAGTGGAAGATTTCTCAATCGGCGATCTGGCGCGTACCAATGTCTTCAACACGAAACTGGAAGTAGAACCGGCCGAACGTATCCTCGTGTGCGAGGACATGGAGAATTTTATCAACTATTACGGCCTGCCGCAGTGTCAGTTGCTGCAACCGGTCGGCTGGAACAATTTCCATAACACCGGCGACATCATTGTCGTCACCAACGATTTCGGCAAGCTGTCCGATACCGTTCGTTTCATTGGTTGCTGGCCGGAGAATACCAGTTGGGAACGGGACGAGGATTCCCCGGGCAGCGCCTTTGCCGACCTGTTCTATCGGTCGACTGACAGCCTCGGCTCTACGCCATGCGCACCTAACAGCATCAGACCCTTACCTCTTGAAGATGATCTCGGTTTTCCCAACGATGGCATCAACATCATTACACCGTCGGGCGACGACCAGCCGGTACGTTTTGAGATCAGGCTGGTCAACTATGGCGCATTCACCTCAGCGGCTGTTGAATTGGAAATATACTTTGATGCCGACTATGATTGGGTTGTTGCCGCGAGCGAACTCTACGACTGGCAGACAATTGCTCAGATTCCACCGGCGGACTCAGTTCTTCTAACGGTGGACTACAGTTTTTCACGTGGCTACTACCAGGTTATCTGCCTGCTGCCAGCAGATCAGAACAACGCCAACAACCGGATTGCCGCCGCTTTTTCGCTGGGGCCGCTGACATCAGAGATCATCATCACCGAATTCCTGGCTGATCCCCAGGATAACCTGGAATGCGAATGGCTCGAATGCCGTAATCTCTCCTCACGAATTATCAACCTGTCAGGATGGTCGGTCGGCGATTCCCTGCACCAGTATCGGTTTGATGATTCTCCAATGATTGCTCCGGGAGAGTATTTCATCATCACCCAGGACACTCTCTGCTTTGTCGACTTCTACGGCTCAGCCTGTTTCGTTGTGCAGCCCTCCGGTTGGAGCTATTTGAACAACTCCGGTGATCGGATCATGCTGCTCGATAGTTGCGGCACAGTCTCAGATAGCGTCACTTATACCGCAAGCAACGGCGACAATCGTTCCCTTGAGTTGAACGAGTATGAACCTGGCGGCGATGAGGGACAACCCCGCAACTGGTATGCTTCAACCGACGTTTCCGGCTCAACACCATGTCAGTCGAATTCGGTCAGCGGCGAGACAGCGGATGAGATTGAGGTAACATTGCTTAACAAGGTGTTCGCACCCAACCTGGGTGAAGAATTGCGTTACCGCCTGCGGTTGCCGCCGGCGACATTGCTGTCCCTTGAGGTCTTTGATCTGGCCGGTCGGAAACATTATACCATTGCTGACGCTCAAGTTTTGTCGTCGGGCGAATATGGCTACGGCGGCGAATCTGATTATCGAGGCAAATTGCCGGTGGGCGCCTATGTCCTCAAGGTGACTGCGGGTGGTGGTGCCAATTTCACAAGGACACTTGGATTTGCGGTTGCTGGAACGAAATAAAAAAACCTTTATCTGCTTGCTATTTTGGGTGGTTACCGCACCGACGGTTGAAGCCGCTTTTGAATATCGAGCCGGTTCGGTCAGTTCATTTGCAATGGCGGGAGCGGTTGATTTGCACCAGGCGATGCCCCTTGACTGCTATCAGCATCCGGCTTTGCAACCTGACGGGAAACTGCTGGTGGAGCTGTCGCTGGCACGGCTCTATAATATCCCCGACTTTACCCACGCCTCCGGCCTGGTGTTGCGCAACTATCGGGCGGTTACCATCGGCCTGGGGTCAACACAGCTTACCGGTTCCGATTTCTACTGGGAGAGAAGTTATCTTGGATTTGTGTCTGTTGGTTTTCGGCAACGCTGGCGTGTCGGCATGTCAATAGACTATCAACGTATCCAGTTTTCGGGTGGTTATGATGACCTCGACCTGGTCTCGTTATCGCTGGGTCTGCTGGCGACGATTTCTCGTCGGCTGCGAGTGGCTGCTACGGTAAGAAACATCAATCAGCCCCGCTATTCCCCCCAATCAGAATCGACACCGCGTACCGGCGAAGTGTCCTTATCTCACCACCTCTCCCGCAATATCGGTCTTTTTCTGACATATCATGTCGAGGAAAAGATGCCAGATCGCTTATCCTTTGGCCAGAAGATCACTATTCTGCCTGAGTTTTCCCTGCGATTCGGTTTGCGTACGGAACCGGTCGATCTCAGCGGCGGTTTTTCTCTGCAAATCGGCCGGTTCTTCTTTGACTATGGCTTCACTAACAATGTATACTTGGGGGGAACACACAAGCTGGGAATGAGGTTTGCGATTTAAGAAGAACTCATGCTGCTGAGTAGAGAAAACGAAGAGAAGATCGAGGCGCAGGTACTGGCTCCCTATGCCGTGCAGAGCTGCCGCTCACAAGGTCGGCTCCATTCCGAGAGTGAGCATCCTTATCGAACCTGCTTTCAGCGTGATCGCGACCGCGTTATTCACTGCGGTGCCTTTCGCCGCCTGAAAGACAAAACCCAGGTGTTCGCCAATGACCAGGATGACCATTTTCGCACCCGTCTGACCCATACAATGGAGGTCGCCCAGATATCCCGCACTATCGCTCGCGCTCTGCGTCTCAATGAGGACCTGGCGGAAGCAATTGCTCTCGTGCATGATCTGGGGCATACACCTTTCGGTCACGCCGGCGAACAGGCTCTGCAGGAGATTCTAAAAGGTGAGGGCGGGTTTAATCACAATGCGCAATCGCTGCGGGTGGTCGATTACCTGGAGGATCGCTATCCCGGCTGGCGTGGTCTCAATCTCACCTATGAGGTGCGCGAGGGAATCGTCAAGCATGAAACCGATTATGATCTCCCCGATGCCGGCGAGTTCGAACCGGAGTATCGCGCCTCTCTCGAAGGTCAGTTGGTCAATCTGGCTGATGAGATTGCCTACAACGCCCACGATGTCGATGATGGTTACTTCTCCGGTCTGCTCACCTGGCAGGCGCTGCGTGAGGTGTCGATTATCGACAGGCTCTTTAATGAATCCCACCAGAGCTATCCCGAATTGCCGGAACGAAAACGGCACTATCATCTAATCAGATTGCTGATTAACTGGGCGGTGTCTGATCTGGTGGCGGCCACTGCCGAGAGGATTAAGAAGTATAACATCAAGACCTTCGCCGATGTCAGAACCTGCCCGATCAACCTCGTCTGTTTTTCCGAGCCGGCTTCAGGGGATGCCACGGCGCTGAAGAAGTTCCTGTTTGCGAAGCTTTACCGCCACGAGAAGCTTCTTGAATCAAACCGGAAATCCCATCAGCAGGTTACCGATCTTTATCACGCCTATATGGCGGATCAGAACCTCCTGCCACAGAAATACATTGACCGGTTACACGACGAAAATAAGGTGCAGGTGGTCAAGGACTACATTGCCGGCATGACTGATCGCTTCGCTTTAAAGGAACACCAACGTATAATCGGCTGACCTGGGTGATATATGATTCGCCAAGGTTTTGAGAATACGTAGATCAACCGGCTGGTCTGTTTGACATCCTGCCTTGTCTGCTAAATCCGC